>JAIOQJ010000681.1 GCA_021413475.1 Planctomycetota bacterium
TCGTTCATGGCGAAGATGCCGCGATGCATGCGCGGGATCAGCCCGAAATGAAGGGCATCCTCCGCGGACATGCTGGTGCCGAGCGCCAACTTGGCGGGATCGATCTCACCGATGATGTCAGCGAACTTGGTCCCGGGTGCCAATCGCTCCGCATAGCGTTCCTTGCGCGGCTGCCAGGCGATCGGCACGATCTCTTCCGGTGTCTCCGCGAGAAACTTCTTTCCCGCTTTGGTGATCGGCTTGTAGGGATCTTCGTGGACGGCCGAGCCGGGGATATCGAGGTACGGCAACTCTTCATCAAGAAACCGCACCAGCGCCCGCATCAGGCGGCTCTTGGCCTGCCCTTTCTCACCGAGAAAGAGCAAGTCGTGGGCCGCGAGCAGGGCGATGTTGATTTCGGGAATCACGGTGTTCTCGTAACCGATGATCCCCGGAAACAGATCCTCGCCCGCTTGCAGGGCCTTGATGAAATTCTCGCGGATTTCCTGCTTCACAGGCCGCGAACGCCAGCCACTGGCACGAAGTTGCTGAAGAGTGGCGGGGCGGGATTGAGAAAGACTCACGGATGCTCCTGCATGGGTGCGAATCGGGGGTGTGAGAGTATTGTAGGGTCGGTGGGGGTGGGAGATTCAACTGGGGAGTGTGAGAAATGATCGGATGACGAAATCCGGTTGAATGTAGTCACCCCAGCCGCCCTTCGCGGGTTCACTGAACCATTACCTTTACCGCATTCCTCACTTTTCCGAAATCCCTGTCCGCTCCGCCCTGAAGTTTTGCATTCGATTGTAGAGGGGTTCGATCGAACTCCTTGGTCAGAAACAACCAACTGTTTCAAGCAAAAAACTCAATCGCCGCGACAGCGGCGGGAGCATAGTCATGATTCACAAGATCTCGTTTTCGCTGGCAGTACTCACGGCCAGCTTGCTTTTCACCGGCGCTGCCAACGCCGAGGTCAACGCCGAAAGTAATCGCGCTTCGGAGGCACTGGTCGAATTCAAAGCCTTCCGCAAGGAGAACGGATTGCCGCCCGTCAAGATCACGTTCAAGCTCAGCAAGGCCGCGTTCGAATATGCTGCAGTGATGGCGAAGAAGGATCAGATGGGTCATTCCGTGAACGGCACGACACCCAAACAACGGCTCGACGCTGTAGGCTACAAGTACGCCAAGTACTTTGAGAATGTGGCTTGGAACCAGGGTAACGCCAATCCAGGCGCTCAGGCCGTCAAGTCCTGGAAGGAATCGACGTCCGGCCACCGCGAAGCCATGCTGAACCCCGAAGTCACCCAATTCGGTATCGGTGCGGCGAAAAGCGCATCGGGCAAATGGTACTTCTGCCTGGTCCTTGGCAAGCCTCGCTAATCCAACAGAAAACGGCGAAGTGAGGTAATGAAGAATGAAACCGGCATGTTTGTTTCAGGCCCCGCGCCTGAGACAAACATGCCGGTTTCTTTTTTCTATTTTCAATCGGTAAAGGCGCCACATATCCCTGCGGCGGAGTCACGACTTCGAAGTCAGAGCCTTTGACCCGCCGGAACTCTTCGTGAAAGACCGGGAAACGGTCGTCTCCGGAGATCCAATGATCATCTCCCATACCCGGCACCTTTGGTACCGGGTATTTTTGTTGGGCTGATCTGATTGGCGAGCCGAGTCGCGTGTGCGCCCGAAGGAATTCCCGCAAGGCCGTTGAATTTTGTGTCGGGCCGGTCGCTACGAACTCTGCCGGTCGGCAAGGTCGCCTGCGAAATGGTCCACCATTCGTGGTCAAAAACCAATTTCCTCTTGTCTCAATCGAATGGGATTTCGGATAAAACGGTGCCCCTGGCGAGTCCACGCGGGTCTCCGGAAACCCTCAGACCCTCGGCTAAACGAGTTTCGACTTTTCCCAAATCCTTGTCCGCTCCGACCTGAAGTTTTGCATTCGACTGTTGAGGGGTTCGATCGAACGCCTTGGTCCGAAACAACCAACTGTTTCAAACAAAAACTCAAACGCCGCATAAGCGGCAAGAGGATAGTCATGATTCGCAAGATTTCGTTTTCGTTGGCGGTGCTCACGGTCAGCTTGCTTTCCACCGGCGTTGGCAACGCCGCGCCGATCCCACTCAAGGATCAACCGTTTTCGGTGACGATTCGAGAAGTCAACGCCTTCCGCAAGGAGAACGGATTGCCGCCCCTCACGGTCAAGAATCAGCTTACGTCCGCCGCGCGGAAATATGCCGCCATAATGGCGAAGAAGGACCAGATGGGCCACTCCGTGGACGGCACGACGGTCCCCCAACGGCTCGCCGCTGAAGGCTATACCTACTCCCGGTACTTTGAAAATGTGGCCTTTAACAAGGGCCACGCAAATCCCGGCATGCAGGCCGTCAAGTCCTGGAAGGAATCGACATCCGGCCACCGCGAAGCCATGCTGAACCCCGAAGTCACCGAAATGGGTGTCGGTCTCGCCAGAAGCGCAACAGGCAAAGTGTACTTCTGCCTTGTCCTTGGCAAACCTCGCTAATCCAACGGAGAAAAGCGAGACGCGGTAATGAAGAAGGAAACCGGCATGTTTGTTTCGGGCCACGTGCCTGAGACAAACATGCCGGTTTCTTTTTCTATTTCAATCGGTCAAGGCGTCACGTAACCCTGCGGCGGGGTCACGACTTCGAAGTCCGAACCTTTGACCCGCCGGAACTCCTCGTGGAAGACCGGCAGTCGGTCGTCCCCGGAGACGGAGAGGCCCCAGTCCATGCCGTTGTCGGCCATCAGCATGCCGTAACGCTTGAGAGCCTCTAGGATCACGCGGGCCTCCGGTGAGAACTTCGACGTGTCGAAATCCTTGCGCAGGCGGAACCGTTCGCCCATCCGCGGCAGGTTCTCGTCGGTCAGCTTGCTGGCGAAGTGAGTTGCCGGGTAGACGTAGGCACGACGTGAACGCTGAACCGTGAAGCGAAGCGCGTGATCGATGACGCCGCGTTTGATCTCGTCATAGCGGACGATGGCGGGCAGGATTGGCAAGCCAGCGGCATCGGAAGAGGTCCAACCGTCGGGCCGAAGCTTGTTGGAAGAGAGGTCGAAGATCGACGCTTGATCGGCTTTCCAACCCCTGTCCGTCTTGGTCAGCCGATAGAACTCGTAGAGCTTGCGGTTCACCGGGTCGTAGACGATGCCGTGGCGGTCCGCTTCGAGATCTGGTTTGCCGCGTTGCACATCATCCAGGGTCAGGCTCTTTAGCTTGGGATCTTCCAGGAACGATTTGGGCCAGCCTTCGATTGGCGTGTTGTCGGCGACCGGATAGGGGCCGGGGTCCGATTCGTCCATGTATTCGATGGGCTTCACGTCCACCTTCTTTTGGTTCGGCGGCACGATGACAAACGCCATGTCCGCGTTATAGCGCAGGAACTTGTTGGCACCGATCGACGCGACAATCTTCTGCGAATTGGGATGCACGGGCCAATCTTCGACGAGCGTGTTCCACGGGTTGTCGGCCGGGAAGATATCCGCGGCGGACATGATGGCGTCCCCCTCGGGCGTGTTGTAGAGGACCGGCTTGTCGAACTTTGGCATCTTGGTGGACTTGATCCGTTCCAAGCGGGCAGGGTCGGTCTTGATTTTGTACGCCGTGCCGCCGCCTTCCTTACCTTCCTTGCCTTCGAGGTAGATGTCGCCGACGAGAAGCGTGACAGGCGTTTCACTGGCGACGTACCAACGGCGCACCTCGGCAAGTTTGGCGGCCGAGCCGTTGGTGTTCTTTAGATCCTTGACGGCGATGCGGATTTCGTTCTTGCCCGGCTTGAGGACGAACGGTGCCACCACGCGTGTGGCAAAGGCCTTGGTGCCGGAGTGGAAGAGATTGAAGCCGACCTCGAGTTCCTTCTCGCCTTTATTGACGATGTCCAGACGCAGCGTGTGGAAGGGGGTCCAATCTTCGACCTTCGCTGCCCTTTGGCCGAAAGTATCGATCAAGTCGACCTGGACCGCCATGTCGACCTTGGTCATCTTGGTCTTGTCGTCGCCCACCTCCGAAGGGAGCTCGCCTTCCGTGCCGCGCAGCAGATAAGCCTTCGCCGCTTTTTCGGTCGGAGGAGTCTTCGGTGTTTTGGGGTCGGGCTCTTTCTCCTTGGTGACGATGCCGGTGTCTTTGCCCTTCTTGTTGATCAGGTCGGTGCCCAGATTGGCCCCGCCCTCGCCGGCTTTGATCGCGGGGCTGTTCTCGCGCAGGCGATAGTCGCGGCCCGCGGGATTGGCGAACAGAGGATCCTTGGAAATGTTGCCGGTTCCCTTCAGGGCTTTCTCGCCAAGGGTGTAGCTGGCGGTCGACGTACTGATGTTGTCCACGGCGATGTCGTTGCCGCCGTTGTTCCACAGGATGCTGTTCTTGATGGTGAGCTTGGATTTCCCCGTCACACTAATGGCATGGCTCTTCGCGGTCGATTTGGTCGAGTGGTCGGCAACCGTCACGTGGTTCATGATCAGGGTCGAGCCGATCTTGTCGTCGGCACCATCGACGTAGACTGGTGCCACCACCGTGCCCTCCGCGTCCGGGTTATCCGCATTGGCGTAGACGAGATCGTGATCCATCGTGGCGTCGGCCCCTTCGTCGACGAAGAAGGCACTGCCGACGGACGGGGCGTAGTTGCCCGTGAACACATTGTGGGAGAGCTTGTAATTGCCCCCTTTACTCACGACGATGAGCCCGCCGCCCCAACCGTATTTCATTGCCCGGCCGATTTCATTGCCCTCGATCCGGTTGTGGGAAACCTCGGCATCGGGCGAAAACAGGAAGATCCCGCCGCCGTGGTCGCTGACGCCGATGTTGTTCTGCACGGTGTTGCCGCGAATAATCACTTTCGGACAATTGGCCGAGATACCGGCCCCGCGCCCCGCGACATTGTTGCGAATAATGTTGTTCAAGATCGAGATTTTCGCATCGGCAGCATAGATGCCGCCGCCAAACTTCTCGTCCTTTTGAACAACGGGGGGACACGTTTGGTTTTTCTCGATCACATTGTTCGAGATCGTCGGCGAGCCCCCGTAGACATAGACCCCGCCGCCCAGGAACAAAGGCGCACCCAGCACGCTGCGTCCGCCGCCGGTGATCAGGAAACCGTCCACGACGCTCGCACCGGCCTCTTGCAGCGACACGACTGAGTCCTTGCCGTCGCCCTTCAGGTGCGAGGGGTTGGCGGCAGTGTCGCGCACCTTGAAGTTCCCCGCGGTCCCGGCGGCGTAGGCGGCCGCGGTGCCGCCCTTGTAGCCTCCATAAAGACGGACGGCCTTCTCCTCCACGCGGATGTTCTCCGCATAGATCCCACCCGCCACCGCAATGACGGAATTCGCCTTCGCGGCCTTGATGGCCGACTGCACAGTCCGGTACGGACGCAGAGCGCTGCCGTCCTGCATGCCGGCATTGTCGTCGTCGACATGGAGATCAGCCGGGATCACGGGTTGAGCGAACAGTCGCCCCGCCCACGGGGTCAGCAGAATTCCCGCGAGAACCAGCAGACTTTGAAGGTTTCGTTGTCGTTGCATATTGTCCCGTTCCTTCCTTAAGAGCCGCAGGATCGACCACGCGTGTTGTACCCTAAAATCTCCCGAAAGCAAACGGAATGCACATCGCGATTTGGCACCAAACTCGCCGCGGAGATTTTGGCCCCGCGTGCGGTGCCGCCGAAGAAGTGCGGCCTCCCCCCGGTGGCGACAGACCTCTGGTCTGTCGGAAAAAGACTGAATAGTAATCTAAGAAAGTTCACCAACTGGAGGCATTTTCTTTTTCCGACAGACCAGAGGTCTGTCGCCACGAAAATCTAACCTCTCCATCATTGAAAATCCGGGGCTCTGTGCCATGGCCACGGCTTTGCGTGGGCATGTTTGAACTTCGCGAATGTTGGAAATGGCAAAGGGAGGCAAAAAATCGTTCCCGTGGGAGGAACGCGGTTAAACAGTTAGACGCCCTGAGGCGGTTCGGCGTCTACAACTTCATCGTCGAGGCCTTTGATACCCGGCTTCTCTGATCGCAAACGTCCGAACACTTCCCAGAACACCTCACCACATTTCGGGCAAGTGTGCTGATTCCAGCGGGGGTCCTTGAAGCCGAAAGAGTGGCCCGAGTATCTCGCCCGATCCCGACAGCGCGGGCATCGGTAGCCGTATCTGCGTCGCAGCAACTCGTGGCTGATCGGGATCACATACATGACCAGTACGGCCGCGCCGATGGCCCACAAGACCCACTCCACGGACACACCCTCCTGCTTGGAATTGAGAAACGGGGTAGGCACGTGCTTGCCCCTTTCTCCATCCCCTACGCCGTCGGCGGCCAGCCGGTTGGCCAGTCGCCGAAGATTTTCTGGTATGACTCTACGATGAGGGGCGGCGGTCCGTTGAGGGCGGCGGCGACGGATTCGCGGTAGCCTTCGTCGAGTGATTCGCGCATCTCGGCGAGTTCGCGGTCTTTCTCGCGGTTGGTTTCGTCGTCCGCCAGTTCCTTTTCCGGGCTATAGCCGGCCCAATCGGGTTCGCCGGACTCCTCGGCTTTCTGGGCGTCGAGTTGTTCTTTCAACGGACGCATGTCAACGAGGTGCAGGCGCGGGAACGTGTACTTCCAATCGAGGTCGAGAGCCTTGAGCCGTGTGAAGATCATGCGATAGACGGGGCCGAGATCAGCCCGATGGGCAATGGATTGGGTGCCCAGGTAGAAGTCCATGTAGTCGTAGGGGCCGGTCTGCTGTTCCTTCATGAACTGGAAGAGCAAGTCGTTGTTCATCTGGGGCATCGCCGCACGCATCGCCTTGTGGACTTCTTCCGCCCGTGTGGCGGCGTCAATCGCGGGGCCTTGAACTTGGCCGTTTTTCACTTGCTCATTGAGCCGGTCGGCCAGGAAGCCGGCGCTCGCGCGGAACGAGCCGAGGCTGATTTCCCGGCCGCCTTCGTCGAGAACGTCGTGGCTGTCGGAAAAGATGTCCCACAGGCACATGCCGACGAGGCGGGAAATCTCTTCGTCCGGCGCGATCACATCGTCGGAATCGTCAACGAAGTCGGCTAGCGTCGGCGGCGGTTCCGGCGGCAGTTCCTTGCCGCGGGCTAGCCGCATCGCTTCCATATTCTCGTGCATCCGCAATGCTTCTTGAAAACGCTGCTCGGGGCTGGGATGAAAGAGAGCGAGCAGTGGCGATTTATCCCAACCCTCGGGAGCAAGAGTGCGACGCACATCCGCCCCGGCGAAGCCTTGTGGAAAAAGTTTGGCGACGATGGCGATCAGTTCATCTTCGGCGTATCTGGTGGAGAAGTCGCCCATGGGTCGTCGATCTCCGGTCTATCCATTTATGGAACGGATCTATTCACTTTTCGTGGCGAGCCGGCTCCCGTGAGGGGCCGGAGAATACT
>JAIOQJ010000682.1 GCA_021413475.1 Planctomycetota bacterium
GGGGCTGTCCTACTGGAACGGGCGACGACGGTTACGGCCACCTCGGTTATTTCGTTCGGGCGGAATTTCAGACAGATCTGAAACATCAGGAGGGCACTGTCGGCTTCTGGCACGAAGAAGATCCTGATAGTGCCGGCACTCGATTTTACATCACCCTGGGGCCAGCGCCCGCGTTGGATGGCAAGTTCACGATCATTGGCCAGGTGACCCAAGGGCTCGACATCGTCAAGCGGATTGCGGCTCAGCCAGTGCAAAGTGCCGACCCGACGACCGCGGAAAACGAAAAGCCCGTGAAGCCCGCCACCATCAAGAAGGTTGCCATCTTTCCGGATGTGATGGAAAAATAGCGGCCGATGCTGACAATAAATCCTGCCCCTTACGGAATCGCGCGGGGGAGCCCGGATTTGATGGAACCAGCATGGCCAAGCAAAAAGCAAAAAATGCAACGACTCCCGTTCTGGCGGACGATGCAGCCGCTTCTCCGGCGGAATACACGGTCGTCGCGCGGCGTTATCGCCCTCAGCAATTCACCGATCTGGTCGGCCAGGAACCCGTTGCCCGCGCCCTGATGAACGCCATCCAGAACGATCGGGTCGCGCACGCTTATCTGTTTACGGGGGCACGCGGCGTTGGCAAAACCTCGGCCGCGCGGATTCTCGCCAAAGCCCTCAATTGCTCCAAAGGCCCGACCACGACGCCGTGCGATCAATGCGAAATCTGTAAAAGCATCATCAGCGGCGAAGACATCGACGTATTGGAAATCGACGGTGCCAGCAATCGCGGCATCGACAACGTTCGCGAAATCCGCCAAAACGTTGGCACCCGGCCGACCCGTTCACGCTACAAAATCTACATCATCGACGAAGTTCACATGCTCTCGAAAGAGGCGTTCAACGCGTTGCTCAAGACGCTGGAGGAACCGCCGCCGCACGTGAAATTCATCTTCGCCACCACCGAAATCCAAAAGATTCCGATCACGATCCTGTCCCGGTGCCAGCGGTTCGATTTCGCCGGCATTAACTCGTCGCGGATCTCGGAACGGCTCAAGCAGGTCGTCGCGGCCGAGGGAATGCAGGCGGACGACGCGGCCTTGATGATCGTCGCTCGCAGGGCAGGGGGGTCGATGCGCGATGCGCAATCGCTCCTCGACCAGTTACTCGCCTTCAGTGGCGAGCGCCTTACCGCCCAGAAAGTGCATCAACTACTCGGCACCGCGACCGACGAACGGATGCTCGCCCTTGTCGATGCGATTACCGCCCGTGATGCGAAACTGTCTTTTGAACTTCTTTCCCGGTTTGCCGAAGAAGGCCTGCAACTCGGCGAACTTCTGGATCAACTGATCGACTACTGGCGGAGCCTGATGCTCCTCAACTGCGCGGGTAAGGACTATGCCGATGTCTCGCTGGCGGATAGCGATCGCGAGAAGGGATGGCAGCATGCTCAGAGTTTGCCGCTCGATTCGATCCTTGCCGGTCTCGATATTCTCACGACGGCCAAGAACCGTTTGCGCGGCAGCAATCACGGCTTGGTTCTCTTGGAGATGACCGTGCTGCGTTTGATCCGTCTTGATGAACTGGTTCCGGTCGCTCAACTCGCGCAATGGGTGGGACAAGGTGCGGCAACCGTGCCTCCCGCCACTCGAAACGTCGCCGCCAAGCCGGGTTCATTACCGGAGCCCGCAAAAAAAAACTCCCTGACGGCTCCTGAAGTGGTCTCACCACTCGATTCCGTACCCAAAGGCGATTTGGGTTTGCCCGAAATCTGGGTCCGTGTCCGTGAAACTGTAGGCCCTGTGCATTCGGGAACGCTCGATGCCGGAGGTCTGCCTGCAACTCTTGGGCCAAAATCACTGGTTTTACGTTTCGATTCCCGGTATACTTCTCAACATGATTACTGCTCCGATCCGAAGCGGATTGAAATCGTTCAGGCCGCACTGAAAGAAATCACTGGCGAAGATTGGTCGTTTCGGACTGAACTCGCGGCCGGCCTTGCGGAATCAATACCTTCTGCAGTGCCGGAAAGTCAGGTTTCAAAAGCAGTTACGAATCGACAGCGGGATCAGGAAACGATGAAGATCCCCCTGCTGAATCGGGCGATTGAACAGATGGGTGCCCGCTTGTTAAAGGTTGATGAAGGCTTTGGGACGAGTAACGTCGCGCCGGTCGATTTGGAACCAATCGAACCGCAGGAGTGAAAAAAAAATGTTCAAACAGATGGGCCAAATCGCAAGCATGATGAAGAATCTGCCCAAGATGAAGGCCGCGATGGAGGAACTGCAACAGAAAATGGGGCAGATCGTGGCTGAGGGTAACGCCGGCGGTGGCATGGTGACGGCCAAGGTAAATGGCCGTATGGAAGTCGTCTCCTGCACGTTGAGCGATGAAGTGATGAAAATGCAAGACAAAGAGATGATCGAGGACCTGATCGTTGCCGCTCTAAACCAGGCCATCGTGAAAGTGAACCAATTGCGAGCTGAAGAGACGTCGAAGCTGGCCTCAACGATGGGGATGCCTATTTCAGGCGATGGAATGCCCGGACTGGTTTGAGTTGGCGAACGGTTTGAGTCATCATCTTCAAAAGACGAGGCGGGCCTTGACTGAAGAAAAGGGAGCGATCGCTCGATTGAACGAGGAGTTAACGAAACTCCCGGGCATCGGGCCCAAGTCGGCGGAGCGGATCACTCATTTCCTGTTGACCGGCGATCGAGGCGACGCGCGAAGTTTGGCCGAAGCCCTGATGACGATCGTGGAAAAAGTGCATCCGTGTCGCGATTGTTTCAACTTGACCGAGACAGAACTCTGCTCGATTTGTTCCCATTC
>JAIOQJ010000683.1 GCA_021413475.1 Planctomycetota bacterium
TTCCGCTGCAGCCTTCTCATCGGCTGCCATTTGCTTCTCTTCTGCAGTGACTGCCGTCGGCAAATTGACCGTCAGCGTGTAAAGGCGTTCGTTGTCTTCTTCCGTCGTTGTTGTCAATGAACTGGCGGAGTTCTCGGCCCGTTGATCGGCCAGGCTCTTCAGAATGACGGTGATTTCGATCGCCACTGGCAAACCTTCCATCGAAGCCGAATCCCAGTCGCTGGTCCAGGTGCTGCCGTCGAAATACATGAACTGCAGGCCGACAACTTCTTCAGCCATCACGTCGAGTTGGCCGAGCGAGCCCGTGCCGCCGTTTTGCATTTCGAAATTGGACACCGACCGATCAAGCACCCGCCGCATGAGTCCGCGGCCGCGACCATCGGGGCCGACTTCGGTCATCCCTTCTTCTGGCCGCAGAAAGTAAGAGACGGTCTTCATGTCGCTGGGAATATCGACCACTTCACTCAGATTGTTTGGATCGGCCATCGCTTGAAACTGATCGACACGCGGCAAACGGCTGATATCGATCTGCAGTTCCGAGCTACTGCCATACACGCCGATCACACCGCCGGCTTGCTCTTCGCCATAGATCGAACCCGCTTCAGCCGTTTGTGCGTCGACGCCCCCAGTTGTAGTGCTGGTCGTGGTCGGCAGTCCATTGCCCGTCCCATTTTGACCCCCACCCCCCGTGCCGGTTTGAGTGCCGCCGCCGGTCCCGTTTTGTGTGCCGCCTTGTTGACCGGTCTGAGCACCACTGCCACCTTGAGCGCCAGCTTGTCCGCTGCCTCCTCCAGTAGCACCGCCAGTTTGTCCTGCAGCGCCCGCGAGCGCGCCTAGTCCAGCGGCGCCGCCTAACGCAGACTGCGCATTGGTCGAGTTGCCGATCACGGTTTCCAGGCCGCTCAAATCCGGCGGCATGTGTTGCACGGCCGCGCGAATGTCGTCGGCGATGTGCCTCAGCACCGAACGAGCGAGCTTCGCTTCTTCGATGCTTGTCCGCTTCGTGTCGTACATGCGGAAGTTCAAGTTGATCGACATCGCGATCAAGCCCATCACGACCGTCGACAAAGCCAGCGCGAGGAGGAGTTCGAGCAAACTCACGCCGTTGCGCACTGAGATGCGAGAGGTGATATGCGAGCGGCGAGGGAATTGAGATTTAGCGTCCACCGGGGCCTCCTTGACGATTGTTATTCTGTCCGTCATTCGGACCCATTGGATTGCCAGGGCCGTTGGGATTGCCGGGACCATTTGGTCCGGTGCCAGGACGACCAGGACCATTTGGCCCACCACCGCCCTGACCGTTGCCACCTTGTCCGTTACCGCCGCCACCTGCTCCTGCACCACCGGCACCAGCACCCATTTTGGCTGCGTCCGTCAATCCACCAGCTGAAGCAGTTCCTTGATTGGCATTCGCCCCGATCGATTTTCTCACTTCCGCAGCGGCCACCTTCATATCCGATTCAACTTGCGGATCCACAATCCAGCGTGTGAGCTTGAAACTGATGGGGTCCGAATTGAAGGCTGGATCCTGTTCCACTAGCACTTGAATGGCGAGCAACCCTTCTTGATCAATGGGCAACGATTCGACGGAGCAGAGCCATTCACCCGATTCGTCGGCCGGTTCTTGATAAACCGTGTCCGGCAGAATGATGCCGCTGGCGATCTCGGCCATTTTGCTTTCGGCCAAGAGTTGGGCCGTGGTCGAATCGCGGGCGATGGCTGCGGAACGTGCACCGGTGCGGATATGCATGCCGATTACCGTGAGCGCACCGCCGAAAATGGCCAGCGCCAACATCACTTCGAGCAACGACAATCCACGAAAGCGACTGGTGATCATGGCGTCACCTCGCCGGGTTGAATCGCAGTGAGCAGATCGTCGAGCTTTTGTTCGTCACCCATGCTGCTCGTACCAGTCAGCCCGCGGAGTTGCACTCGATAGGCGTCTTGCTGTTCGTCAGCGACAATGACAAAAGCGTCGGTCGAGGAACCATCGGGATAAAACAAGATCGGCCGAGACCAGTTCGCCCCGTCGCCGCTCCCCGTGTTCTGCAGCAAGTTTTCGATCTCGTACGACCGCGATTCCGACTTCGCTTCACCGGCCGCGAACTTGATGCCATCGTCCAACTTCTTCGTCACGCACTCAGCCGTCATCGACTCGGTGGGCACGCCAAAACCGGCGACCGCTTCCGATTCGCCTTCGGTCGCTTCATCGCCGGCCACCCAAGGCTGTAGCGAGAACTGATTGCCGTCCACTTCATAGCG
>JAIOQJ010000684.1 GCA_021413475.1 Planctomycetota bacterium
CGTGAGACGATTGCCGCCGCGCACACGTACGCAGGTAGCCGTCGCCACGGGATGCAACGGCGACGCACCTAGAAACCGGCCCTGTGACGCCAATTCCTGGCAAAGTTTCGTTGATTCGGTCATGCACTCGGCCCGCTCCTCTTCCGTCCAGGCATCTTCAGCACCGTATACGAGCATCATGTATTTCATGACTATCTCATCTCCTTGGGGCTTCACCCTGATATTTACAACACACTCACTAGTCGAATGAAAAGGCAACAAATCGACACGATCTCAAAAAATCAGCCGCATTCCTGAAGTCGCTTCTTCAGAAATCGGCGTTCCGGCTCCTGTTGGACAAGTGCCAGCGCTCGTTCGTAAGCGGCAACCGCCTCCTGCTTCCGGCCAAGACGGCGATAAAGATCGGCGCGGGCGGCATGGGCGAGGTGATAGTCGGACAAATCGCCGCGATTCAGTATGGCCTCGATCAATACCAACCCCGCCTCAGGTCCGTCGCGCATGGCGACCGCCACGGCTCGATTGAGCTCGACCACCGGCGAGGGCGACGGTGCCGATCGCAGCAGCACATCGTAGAGCAGGACGATTTGGGCCCAATCCGTCTGGGCCGAGCTGGGTGAATCGGCATGAACCGCTGAAATCGCTGCCTGGATCGTGTACGCGCTCACTCGGCCCGAGGCCAGGGAACGCTCGACCATAGACTTTCCCTCGGCAATCATCTCCCGGTCCCATCGCGAGCGATCCTGATTTTCCAACAATACCAGGTCACCTTCGGGCGTCGTGCGTACCGTTCGACGGGATTCATGCAGCAACATGAGCGCTAGCAGGCCCATGACCTCGGGATCCGGCAGCAACTCGACAATCAGTCGTGCCAAGCGAATGGCCTCTGCCGACAGATCCGCCTTGGTCAACGATTCGCCTTGCGACGCTGAGTAACCCTCGTTGAATACTAGATAGACGACAGCCAAAACGGAAGCTAGACGATCCGGAAAATCGTCCCGCGACGGCACTTCGAATGGGATCTTGGCATCGCGAATTTTCTGCTTGGCTCGAACAATCCGCTGGGCGATCGTCGTTGGCGTGCTCAGGAACGCCGCCGCGATCTGTTCGGTCGTCAGTTCGCAAACCTCTCGCAAGGTCATAGCGATCTGGGCTGCTGGTGCTAATGCCGGGTGACAGCAAGTGAACACCAACCGCAGGCGGTCGTCCTCGATATCCTGGGCAGCCCGTTCGGCGTTGATGCTTGAAAGTTCATCAACCCGTTTTGCGATGGCGGCCTGTTTTTGCTCCGAGTTCGATCGGCGGCGCAAGGCGTCAATCGCTTTGAACCTCGCCGTAGATACGAGCCACGTCCTGGGATTCGCCGGCACACCATATCGCTGCCATTGCTCGAGCGCGACAGCGAACGCCTCGTGCATGGCTTCCTCAGCGAGATCGAAGTCGCCGAGTAAGCGTACGAGCGTCGAAAACACTCGTCTCGATTCACGGATATAGATTTCGCCGACGAACTCGCGCATAGGTTCCTCAGCCGGGAGTTTCATTGACTCCATCCAAGATTTTGTAGCGGAATCTCGCAACCGAATTCCGCGTTCGACCGTCAAGGTCACCCGAACTCTTGCGAGTTCGGCTACTCGAATGTATTTGGCTACTTGTACGTATTGGGCCACGCCTATATTCACCAGGGAGTGAGGGAAAATAATTTTTCGCCTTCATGTCGAATCGGTCGGTCGTCGTTCGATTACCAGGGTGTCGTGAGAGTATTAAACGCAATCTCAATTTGAGGAGAAACGAGAATGGTACGACAATTCGCGGTATGCGGCCTGTTGCTGACTCTTTCGCTGGCAAGCTACGGCGCGGACAAGTCGGACGCCAAGCTGCCGCCGCCGCCCACCAACGCCAATCTGGAAAAGATGAAGAAGCTCGCGGGCACCTGGTTGGTTGCCGACAAAGATGGCAAGGCGACCGATCAAGTCGCATCGATCATCAAGGTGTCCGCGGGCGGCAGCATCGTTCATGAGACGACTTTCCCCGGCCAACCGCTCGAAATGATCTCCGTTTACTCGGTTGACGGGCAAGACCTGATCATGACGCACTATTGCGTTCTGGGCAACCAACCGCGCATGAAAGCCGACCCGAAATCGCCAGCGAACCAGATCATCTTCGAGTTCGCCGGCGGCGGCAACCTCGACCCGAAAAAGGACAAGCACATGCACGGAGCAACCCTCACGATTGTCGACGGCGATAGTATTGAAATCAACGGCATCGGCTGGGAAAACGGCGCTCCCGTCAAGGAAATGTGCTGTGGGATGAAGCTCGTGCGAAAAAAATAGTCTGGTCTTCGAGCCGCTCAGATTCGGGGACACCGGATCCGAGCGGCTCGATCGCTTGCTAACTTCTCTTTTTGATCCACTCGGAGTGGACACTTCATCAAGATAAAATCCGCAAGGACGTTGCGGCGGCTTCGATCGTTCGGTCGATGTCCTGTTCGCTGTGGGCCAGCGACAAATAGAGCTTGCCGCCCGGCGTGCAATAGACGCCCTGCCGAATTAACTCATGGCCAAAGGCGACGGCCTTTTTCTTATCGGCCCTCTGGAAGTCACGGTGATTACGCAGGGGTTGGGCGTCCGAGAAGACGACCTGCAGGACAGGGCCGTCGCCCACAACCTGAAGTGGCACGCCTGTCTGTGAGCCCGCGCGACGCAATCCCTGGGTTAGCCGCTCTCCCAGAACGCGGAGACGCTCGTAGGTGCCGGGCCGGTGAAGGACATCCAGTGTTGCCAGGCCCGCGGCGCAGGCGATCGGATTCGCCGTGAGCGTGCCACTGAGGAAGCAATAGGGACCGTGCCCCTTCTGCCGCGGATCGGCCAATTGCAAGATCTCCCGCTTGCCGACTACAGCCGAAACGGAATAACCGCCGCCAATCACCTTGCCGTAACAGACTAGATCTGCAGTGACGCCATAGCGTTCCTGCGCTCCGCCCCATGCCAGGCGGAATCCTGTAACGATTTCATCGAATACGAACACGATGCCGAACTTTCGGGTGATCTCCCGCAAGCCTTCGAGAAAGCCAGATTCTGGTTTGAGCGCCCGTTGCAGCGGCTCGACGATGACAGCAGCAATTTCGCGGTGATGCTTTTCGATGATCGCGACCGTCGTTTCGAGATCGTTGAACGGTGCCACCAAGACGTCGAGGCATGCGGAATGAGGAATGCCATCGCAGTCGGGTGATGATTCCGGGAACGGCAGCAATTTTGTCGGAGCGCCGGAAAGCTGGCCCAGGTCGTGTCCGCCGTGCCAACCTCCTTCAAACTTGAGCACCTTGTCCCGCCCGGTGAAGGCACGAGCGAGGCGTACTGCCGCGAACGTCGCTTCGCTGCCCGTGGTCTGAAAGCGAATCGCTTCCGCGCCGGGCGACGCTTCCACGATGGCTTCCGCCAGTCGAATCGCCGGCTCATTCAAGGCAAAGTAGGTTGAGCCCATGGCCGCCTCCCGTTGCACGGCTTCCACTACTTCGGGCCGACAATGACCCAGCAGCAAGGGGCCGCTGCCGAGCATGTAGTCGAGGTACTCCTTGCCGGCCGCGTCGTAGACCTTGCTCCCCTCTCCGCGCACCATGACCATGCGAAGATCCGCCGGCAGCACCATCATGCCAAGGGCGGCGCCGGGGATATAGCGTTCCGCCTTCTGCAATAGGTCCTGCTGACCGAGTGGAGTTTTTCGAGTTGTCATTTGCTCTCCCTACCGCGCCGTTGTATGCTCAGCAGCCTGCTCGAGTGCCAGTATGATAGCTTACTGACGACGGACCAATGTGCCGCCCAACCACTGCTGTATAGAGACTTCCCGGAGAAACACGATGCGAACGCGAACAATTCTGATTGCCTCGGCGATGCTGGTCGGGTTAATGATTCCCGTTATTGGCCAAGACAAGAAAACGGAACCGAGTCCCAAGACCAAGCCATACGTTTACGTTCCTGAAACCGCTTCTCCCGAGTTTCAGGAACACTTGAGAAAGCTCCCCAACCCGGCCCTTCGGCCGATCGCTCCAGCCCCGGACGATATGGAAGGCTGGAAGCGTTATTATGAGACGCGGGAAAAGGACCTTACCCCGAGAGCAGAACTCGCCTTGAAGAAGTACGAGCCGACCATCGCCGAGCGGAAGCTGGGTGGGATTCCGGTGCTCGATATCAAGCCCAAGGGTTGGAAGGAAAGCTCGAAGGTTTTGGTGTATTTGCACGGGGGTGCCTACACATTGGCCAGCGCGCGATCGAGCCTGCCGAAAAGCGCTTTCGCGGCCGATGCCACGGGCTTCCGGGTGATCGCTGTCGATTACACCGTCGCGCCTCGGGCGAAATGGCTGCAGGTCACGGACGAGGTCGTTGCTGTCGTTCAAGCTCTAGTCAAGGAAGGCCACGCGCTCAAGGATATCGGTATGTTCGGCGACTCGGCCGGCGGCGGAATGACGCCCGGCGTCGTTTTGAAAATGCGCGATCAGAAGCTGGGGATGCCCGCGGCCGTGGTGCTCTGGTCGCCCTGGTCAGATATCACCGAGACCGGCGACACCTACGTCACCTTGAAACATGCCGAGCCGACGTACCACTATGAAAGAATCCTCAAACAATCCGCGGACGCCTATGCCGACCCGAAAGATCAGAAGCACCCGTACGTGTCGCCCGTTTATGGGGATTACACCAAAGGATTTCCGCCGACACTAATTCAGGGCGGCACGAAAGAGATCTTCCTGAGCAATTTCGTCCGGCAATATCAAGCGATGGACACCGCCGGTCAGACCGTCAAGCTCGACCTATACGAGGGCATGCCCCATGTGTTCCAAGGGCAGTTGCCCGACGCACCGGAATCCAAACTGGCGATGAAGAAGATGCGGGAATTTTTCCTCCATCATCTGGGAAAATGAACGAACCGATCTATCAAAGCGGCGGTGCCCTTCACCGGGTGGTCGAGGGCAACTCGTCGCACAGTGCCAGCGCCCGCAATGCCTGCGCGGTGCTGATGTAAGTGATGTAATTGTAGTTGCCTCGATACAGAGAGTGCATCCACCAGCGACCGGTGACGCGTTGGGTCTCCTTCAGCAAAGCGATTCCTTTTTGAATGCGTTTGTCGCTTGTCGGGACGCCGCTCTCGCGCAACAGAACGATGGCGAAGGCAGTCATGTAGGGGTCGCTGCCCGGATTGTCAGCATCGGGCAAACTCTGGATCAGCTTGACGACGGTCGGGTCCATGGCTTCCTTCCACGGCCGCCTCTCGGTCGGAGGATGCACCTCCACTCGCCACTTCAACAGGTCGGACATGCGCCGCGTGGACCAACCGCCATCCGGTAACTGCTTCTTCCAGAGCATGGCGATGGCCGCGTCACGCTCCTCTTTCGATACCAGTTCGGGATTGAGATTGGCGAGTTGAAGCTTGAGCGCGAGTTCGTAGTCGTTGAGGGGTTGGTGTTCGCGCAAGAATTTCTTGATGCGTTCAACACGCTCGAGCAATTCCGGATCCTTTAGGTTCGCCAACCAGCCCGGCGCGGTCACCATGGCACGCATGGCCTGCACGGTCAGTTCGAAGCGAGTGGTGATGTAGGGGATCTCGATTAGCTTGATCGTGTCGTACATGTTGTTGTCCGGCAAGATCATCAAGGTGTGTCGCAACGACCGCTCCGTGTGTTCGCTGAGCTTGCCTGTTACGTGTTTGTCCCACGAGGCGAGGCCCGAACTACGCCACACGGACGTTGACGCGTCGCCGACGCCGGGCTTGCCGTCTTCCTTGGGCAGTGACTTGATGAAATCGTTCAGCACTTCCTCGCTGGGTTTGCCAAGTTGCTTGGTCAAGGCCGAGCGTTCGACCATATACACGCCCGTGCTATGGCATGCGAGGCAGGCTTTTTCCCGCACCCAGTAATGCGCCCCGTCGTCGAGATATTTCGCCGCTGCCTTAACCGTTTCGGGACCGAAGGCCTTCACTTTTGGTTCCTCCGCGGTTGCGGCAAGAACTTCAATCCCTTCGGACTTGTATTGAAACACCGGCTTCTTGGGGTCGGCACCCAACGCGACCCCAACGACCGACATCAACGCTGTGACAAGATAGGAGAGTGTTTTCATGATATTCAGGTTATTGGTGGCTATGGTTTGCTGCCAGTATTCTCACGGACGGTTTTTACGTTAAGTCACGCAATAATCGACTTCACAGCCTCGCCATGCACGTCGGTCAGGCGGAAGTCGCGGCCGGCGTGGCGGTAGGTCAGCTTCAGGTGATCGAGACCTAGCAGATGGAGAATCGTCGCGTGCAGATCGTGGACGTGAACCTTGTCTTCCACCGAGTAATAACCGTAATCGTCGGTGGCTCCGTGGCTGATCCCGGCCTTCACGCCTCCGCCGGCCATGAACATCGTGAACGCGTGCGGGTTGTGGTCGCGGCCGTCTTTTCCTTGGGCTACGGGTGTACGACCGAACTCGCCGCCCCAGACCACCAGCGTATCTTTCAGTAGTCCGCGGCGTTTCAAATCCTCGAGCAACCCGGCAATCGGCTTGTCCACTTCGAGCGCGTTGCGGGTGTGGTCCTTCTTGAGGTTCCCGTGCTGGTCCCACTTATAACTGTGGGAGCATTGAACGAAACGCACGCCGGCCTCCGCGAAGCGGCGGGCCATCAGGCACTGACGGCCGAAGTTCTCGGTGGCTTTGTCGTCGATGCCGTAGAGCTTCAGCGTCTCGGGGGTTTCTCGCGTGAGATCTTGCACCGTTGGGGCCGCGTTCTGCATGCGGAATGCCATTTCGAACGATTGGATACGGCTTTCCGTCACGCTATCCGAAGAGGGGCGTCGTTCGCGGTCCAAGTCGGCGAGAAGATCGAGTTCGAGTCGCTGTTGGTCGAGCGGGGTTGTCCCTTTAACGAAAGGCACGGCCACCTGGGTCGCGGGCGTGTTGGCACTGCCGAGCGGCGTAGCTTGATAAATCGCGGGAAGAAACGCCGAGGAATAGTTGTTCGCGCCGCCATGCGACAGGGTCGGGCAGATTGTGACGAAGCCCGGCAGATCGCGGTTCTCGGTGCCAAGGCCGTAGGTCACCCAGGACCCCATGCTGGGCCGCACGAACGTATCCGAACCGGTATGCAGTTCCAACAGCGCTCCGCCGTGCCGGGAATTCGAGCCGTGCATCGACTTGATGAAGCAGAGATCATCCACTTTTCGGCCGATGTGCGGGAATAACTCGGAAACCCACGCGCCGCTCTGGCCGTATTGCTTGAACTCGAACGGCGACTTGAGCAAGTTGCCCGTCGCCCCGGATACCACCCGCGGCTTCGGAAACGGCAACGGTTTGCCGTCGTCGATCGCCAGTTGGGGTTTGTAGTCGAACGTATCGACTTGCGACGGGCCGCCGTGCATGAATAGGAAGATCACGCGCTTCGCCTTCGGAGCGAAGTGCGGCATGCGAGGCTTGAGCGGATCTCGCGTGACGAATTCCGATCCCTGCAAAAGATCTTGCAGGGCGAGCATGCCGAAGCCAAGCGCAGTCGATTTCAGCAAATCCCGGCGGGACGGTGCGAACATCGCCTTACTCCACAAAGATGAACTCGTTGGATGCCAGCAACACCCGGCACAGACCACGCCACGCGAGCAAACGCCGTTGGTCGGCACTGACCTTCGGATCGCCGGCCGCTTCCGATTTCTTCAGGTAGG
>JAIOQJ010000774.1 GCA_021413475.1 Planctomycetota bacterium
GTCGGCCGTCAGCAACCGGAAATTGAGGTTGCGCAGCGTCATCGCCTGCGGATTCACGCCCGTATTCTCATCTTCGAGCGGCAGCGACTCGATCTTGAAGCGGCCCTGCGGACTGGCTGCTGTCACTTGATTCGCAGATCCAACGCGTAATTGCGGAATAGCCAGGAAGAGATCGACCCGGCTGCGACCCAGGAAAAGCGGTTTCAGGTCAAGCGACGGCTCAGGCCCGTCTTCAGGCAGCGCGAGAGTCGTGCCATCCTTGAAGCGAGCTTCGAGATCGCGGATCACGAAACGAAACGCCATCAGCGCGTCGGGGTCGACGCGCAATTTACGCACTCCCCAGAAGTGATGGACATCCCACTGCACATTCCGCTGGAGAACGTGTAAGGAGTGCCGCGTGGCGGCCTGAAAGTGATGAGGCCGGAGGAACATCCCCTCGTGCCAGTGTACCGCTCGTACCGACATGAGTTTTGGCGAGCCTCAGCAAGGATGGTGACCGAAAGAAAGGACATGCACAATCTTACTTCAACCGTATCCAATTGGCGAGATGTGAGCGCGATCGCGCAAAATTCCAAGCATCTTCCGATTGCGGATCTCAGATGCCGACGACTTGGCCAAAAAAAGCCTGACGAAAAAACGAATCTCAGCTTGAACGCCGCTTCGGCCCACGCAGCGCATCGGCTTCGAGCGGATTATCAGGCCAGGAGTGCTTCGGATACCGCGAGCGCAGTTCCTTTCGAACCGTGGGGTAAGTATTCACCCAGAAACTGGCGAGGTCTTCCGTCACCTGCTGCGGGCGATAGTTGGGTGCCAACAGATGAAGCAGGACTTTCACACGTCCGCCGGCCACGCGCGGCGTGTCAGCCAGGCCGAACATTTCTTGAATCCGCACCGCCAGCACCGGCGGACGGCCGGCTTCGTAAACGAGTTTGATCTGGCTGCCGCTGGGGACTTCAAGCGTTTCCGGCACTTCACGCTCGATCGCTTGCCGTTGTGCATGCGTGAGCCGTCCGTGGATGGCTCCGAGCCAATCGGCCTTGCGCAAGTCGGCGAACGAACGGCAACCGGCACATAGCCACGTCAATGTTTCGCGCAGGTCGCTCTCATCAAAGGCCGGCAGGCCGAGTTCTGGCAGCCATTCGCGCAGGCACTTCGCCCGCAACAGATATTGCCCAGCGGGAGTGTCGGCGGCGGGACGGATCTTATCGAATTGCTTGAGCGCGGCCTCCACCAGTACCCGCGTGGCTTCGTCGCCATCGGGGAGCAAGACCGGTGTTGAATCGAGTTGCAGATCCTCGAAGCAGAGAAGGCGTTTCGCTTCGATCTTCTCCGAATGCGGATTGAATTCGACGACCGTCGTTTCCAGCAAGCGATCGGGCGGCAACCAGTCGCGGCGCACGCCCGAGGCGAGACGAACGAGCGCTTCGGTTTCTCCCGCATCGACATCGATGCTCAAGAAAAGTTCCGGTTCTAGCACGCGGCTTGATGGCAAGAGCTTCACACCGCGACCGCCGACCATCACGCCGCGGGTGCCGCCATGATTGCGGCGGCGCGTCAGGCGATCCGGAAATGCCGCGAAGAGGGCCCGGGCCAGTTCTTCTCCCACGTGTTCAGGCCCCGAACGCGAGTCGCGATCTTGGATCATGCGCAGAAGTTGATCGCGGGAGCGCAGGACAAAGCTCGCCCCGCCGTGGTGGAGCGTGCCGAGCTCGGTCTCGATCCGGCCGCTTCGTTCGAAATCTCCGAGGACCTCCACACGGTCGGCAATATCGGAAACCGTCGGCACCGCCGCCCGGGGATTTCTGCCCATGCCGCGCATGAACGGATCGCGTTCCGACAAGAGAGCGGCCGCGAGGGCAACATGCTCCGGGCATCCGGTCGCCTTTCCTTCGATGAGCAAGCGTGCCAGCCGCGGATGCACCGGCAACTGGGCCATTCGACCGCCGAGTTCCGTCAGGCCGTTGGTGTCGACGGACCCGAGCATCCGCAGCAGGGAAAGAGCTTGCGCAACGGCCGAAATTGGCGGCGCGTCGAGCCACTGGAAGTTCGCGGGGTCTTTTTCACCGAGAGCGAGCAACTGCAGCACCGCCCCGCTGACGTCAACCCGGCGGATTTCAGGATCGGTCTCCGCCGGCCGCGAGCGGTGGGAAACCTCCGACCATAGACGCACGCAAGTGCCCGGTTGGAGACGACCCGCTCGGCCGGTTCGCTGTTCGGCCGAGGCCTGGGAGATCGGCATCAGTTCCAGGCGATCGAGTCCGACGGCGGGATCGAAGAGCATCTGCCGGGCCAGGCCGGTATCGACGACGACGGTCACGCCCTCGACCGTCACCGAGGTTTCCGCAACGTTGGTGGAAAGCACTACTTTCCGACGTGGTTGAGGGAGAAGAGCGGCATCCTGCTGTTCTGGCGGCAGATCGCCATGAAGCGGCAAAACGGCCAGGTCGAACTCTTCCGCCAGCGGTTCGAGTTCGCGAGCGGTCTGGCGAATTTCCCCCATCCCCGGCAGAAACACGAGAACATCTCCCGGCGTACGCCGCAGCGATTTTCCCACGGCACGTGCGGCGGCCGCGGGCCACGATAGTTCAGGCGGCCGGGGATCGTAGTGAATATCGACGGGGAAGAGCCGGCCTTCGCTGGCGATGATGGGACAGCCGCCGAGGTAGGCCGAGACGCGTTCGGTCACCAGCGTGGCCGACATGACGATCAGCCGCAAGTCGGGCCGCACAGTCTGCTGCACCAACCGGGCCATGCCGAGGGCGAGATCGCTATCGAGGCCGCGTTCGTGGAATTCATCAAAGACGAGAATCGCGATCGATTCGAGAAAGGGATCGTCGTGCAGCATTCGCAGCAGTATACCCGGAGTGACCACGACGATCCGAGTATCGCGGCCGCACTTGGCATCGAAGCGAACCTGATAGCCGATCTCGCGGCCGAGCTCGGTGCCGCGTTCGAACGACATCCGCCGAGCCGCCGCCCGCGCGGCCAACCGTCGCGGTTCGAGAACGACAATGCGGCCGCGCTCGGCCAAACCCGCATCGAGCAAAGCCGGCGGCACGCGCGTCGTCTTCCCCGCCCCGGTCGGTGCTTGGAGAACGACCGAAGGGTGCGCTCGCAACGACGCCAGCAAGTCGGGAAGCACGGCGTCGATCGGTAATGCGCTTAGCGATTGCATCATTCGGAAAGATATGGGACCGAGTGTATCAAGTTAAGAGTTGAACCACAGAGAAGAAAAGAGAGAGAATTCACTAACTTGAAAGATAAAGCGTGATTCTCTTCTTTTTTTCTCTGTGTATCTGTGTCTCTGTGGTTCAAATTGTCTTTGCTTGATTCCGGCTCACTCAGGGATTCAGCGTCATCGAAAACGGCGGCTTGTTCGCGTGGTAGTCGAGTTCGACGCGTTCGAGCAGTTTCTCCACATCCCAGCGGGCCGCGCCTTGGAACGGGCCGAGTACGCGTAACCGCGACAGGCGGGTATCGCGGGCGAAGCCGTCGCGAAGGTAATCCTTCTCGAGTAGCATGACCCGATAAAGATCCCGCTTGGCGAGATCTTCCCGGCCATCCTGGAGATAGAAGTGGGCGCTCAAGAACCACACGCTCGTATTGGCCGAGTCGTGCATCGTGGCGGTGCGGACCATCTCGCGTGCTTCAGCCGCGTCTTTGCCCGACGTATTGCGAGCTCCGAACACCGCGGCGGCAATGCTGAAATTGTGGTTTACCGGCGTCGGCCCCTTGGCGCTGGCGTAGGCCAGCACCAGTTTGCTGCCGTCGCGAGCCTGTGAACGCAGACTCCAGAGCGGGTGTTCATCGAGCATCGCTTTCAGAGCGGTTCGAACTTTTCCGGCTGGGTCGGTTTTCATTCCCTTGGGGTCAAGCACTTCCGGCGTGCCGACGCCCGAGACAATCAGCACCAGATTGGCGTTGGCGTCGTGCGTGGCGTTCTCCACTCGGTAGCCGTCGAACAGCGGCTCGATCGGCATGACGTCGCGAAGCTGCTGGATCATGCGGTCGAGCGGCACTTCCTTCGTGCGAATCCGCGGCAATTCCTTCGTCGTCACGTAATCGGCGAACTCCGGCTTGGAAATGGTCGAATAGACAAATTCCTCGATGGCCGCCTTCTGCGTTGAGTCGCGATCGACGAGAAAATCGAGGCAATAGCGATTGTTCTCTGCCCGATCGAAATAACCGCGGCGCACGACCACGCCCCGCCATTGCGGATCGCGAGCCCGGGCGGCGAGTTCCTTTTGAAGCGTGGCAGTCAGGCTGCTCTTCAACGGCGTGAACTGCACACCTGCCCCCTCTTTCTTTTCCGGAGGGGGATCTTGTGCGAGGTAGCTGACGAACTCGAAGCTCGAACTCTTCGGCTCGGCGGGCTTGGGTTCTTCCTTCTTGGGATCTTCGACCTTGGGTTCCGCAGGTTTGGGCTCCGGGGTCTTCGGATCGGCCGGTTTCGGTTCCGGTTCCGCAGGCTTGGGTTCGGGAGTCTTGGGTTCCGGCGATTTCGGGTCGGCCGGCTTCGGCTCCGCCGGCTTGGGTTCAGGAGTCTTCGGATCCACAGGCTTAGGTTCTGGCGACTTCGGATCCGGGGTCTTTGGATCGGCCGGATCCACAGGCTTGGGTTCCGGTGTCTTCGGGTCGACTGGTTTGGCTTCCGGCGTCTTCGGATCAGCCGGCTTGGGATCCGCTGGTTTGGGTTCCGGCGTCTTCGGATCAACGGGCTTGGGATCCTTCGGATCGGCCGGTTTGGGATCCGGCGTTTTCGGATCAGCCGTCTTCGGATCCGCTGGCTTGGGTTCAGGCGTCTTCGGATCGACCGGCTTGGGTTCGGGAGGCTTAGGCTCTGCCTTCGGTTCCGCTGGCTCAATAGCCGCGGCTTCATCCTTGCGTGACTCCCGAATTTCATCAAGGACCTTGTACCGCGTCATCAGTTGCTGGAATTTCTGTTCGACCTTGGCTTTTTGACCAGCGTCGTCTCCCTCTTCCGGGATCGCGGCTTCCAACAGCAGCTTGCCGGAGGGGTTGAAGTAAAGACGTTCAATTCGAACATCGATCAGCTTTTCCGAGGCCCAGTCGCTCATTTCGCGAAGGATTTTGCCGGTGTCGATCGGGTCGAGACGAAACGTGCTGACGCCTCGATCGGCTACCAGCGGCGCGATCTTCGGGAGGATGCGGGCGACTTCCGCCGCCACTTTCTTCTTGGCCTCGTCGCTGGCGCAGATTCCTTGGAGTTCGAGTTCGCCGAGGGCGTTGTAGCGGGCTCGTTTCCAGATCAGCGTGCCGTCGAGGCCCGTGAGTTTGGCGATCTCTTGCTGCAGTTTGTCGCGATGTTCCTCGAACGAGACTGGCTTGAAGCCACCATCGACTTCGACGGTCACCTTCTTCGCGTTAGCGGGAAGTCGATCCCCCCACCGAGCCTTGGTCATTTCGTCCCAGCACTTTTCGACGTACGGCCGCAGGTCGTCGAGCGGATCGCCCTCTTTCTCGCCTTCCTTGAGCCGGACCAGTTCCATCTTGTAGTGGATCTCGTCCTGGGCCTTCTTCTCGACGTCGTGGAAGTCGACGGTGGCGCGATCGACGCGAAGATATTGCAGCTTCGATGGTTTGGTTCCGTCGCCCGCCATCCAGTTCTGGAGTTGCTTGCGACCGATCGTCCAGTTCACCGGCTTGACTTGACCTAGCGAGTATTTCACCGCGACCTTCGAACCGGCGAGGGCAGTCTTGGCTTCGGCGGCAAGCTGTTCGCCAAGTTCCTTGCCTACCATTCCCTCAATTTGCAATTCACCCGTCGCATCAAAGTAGCTCGAAGCCAGGAAGACTTCTTCGAGCTTGGCCGCGTTCGCGCGACGTTGCAGCATGACGTGCGGATGCTCGTCATGCGGGACGTCTTTCAGTTCGAGGCAATCGGGATTGATTTTCCAATCGGCGTCGAGCGTGACCGACTCCTTGAGCAACGCTTCGAACGCGTCGCGGACGGTCGGCTTCCAGTCGGCTCCGCCTTCGACATTCAGGAAGACGCCGCCGATGCTGACTTTCTTGTCCTGATAGACAAGGCGGTCAAGCCGAATGCGGCGAAGGATTTCCGCCGCCTTGGCATCCTTTGAATCCGCCAGCGCCTTTTGCAGACGGGGCGTTAGATCGCCGATTTTATCGGGAGCCACCTTGTCGGGTTGGGCCGTCGCGGCCTGCGCGAGCCAGAGAACGAAGATTCCGGGAAGTATCATTCGGGACATGGGTCGCGTCTCCAATTCAAGTGTCTAGTTCCGGTTGCGGAGATTCAAATCCACACCTTCCTTGGAGGTGCATCAAATTAAGAACTGAACCACAGAGACACAGAGGCACAGAG
>JAIOQJ010000699.1 GCA_021413475.1 Planctomycetota bacterium
TTCGGAGCAATCCCTAGCAGTCGATAGACGATTCCTTGATGCGTGAAAGTAATCAGGTAACAGGTCATGGGAATGCCTGTGAATTTGCCTTCGATCTTGATGCGAATGGCTTTTTCATTTTGCAATTTCATCTCTTTCGTCGAGACGATACTGACGCCTTCCCATTGCCCGAAAAGGTCGGTCTTCATGAGGGTGATGAGTTCTTCGGTGGTGGTCTTGCTCTCGAGGCCGCTCACCATGAAGACACGGTTCTTGAGTCCGGCGACGAATTGAAATTCCTCGAGTTCCGTTGGAACCGATTTCCATTCGGGCGGATACTTCACAAGGAAGTTGCTAGCCGCGTGCTTGAATTCGATGCCCGGTTCCTCTTTGGCATTTTTCGGATCAGCGGCGGAAAGCATCAATGCGATCAAAAGCAACTTGGACATGGGCAACGCTCCGGCAGATGGGACATGGTTGGAAGATTTGGGAATATTATGGCCGATCGTCGCGCGGGAGACCAAGAGAATTCGCGCACGTTCGGAAACCCGCGGTTTTTTTTCCGCGGTCCGGGACATCTTCGATTAAACGGTTATTCACTTCCAAGAAATGCAAATCGCGGAACGGTCTGACCTTCGTGAACGACCGTTTCCTGGAACATCGCCAGCGGCCGAACCCATAAGCCTGAATCATCGTAGGTGGGTCGATAGACGACCATCGGTTCTTGCGTTTCACTTTGACGAGCAACGCCGATGACGACGTACTCACCACCTTTGAAATGGCGATAACGGCCGGGCGGAAGATCGTGTTGGATGGGATTCATTCTGTACAAGACATCGAGATCACGTTATTTCACGACCATTCGGTCGAGAAACGCCTGGTTCGTCGGTGACTTGCCCATCTGCTGGAGCAGCGATTCCATCGCCTGCACGGGCGGCATGTCGATCAGATGACGGCGGAGCAGGGACACGCGCTTGAGGACGTCGGGAACCAGCAGTCGCTCTTCCTTGCGGGTACCCGACTCGCCGAGATTGATGGCCGGGTAAATGCGGCGGTCGGCGAGCTTGCGATCGAGGACGAGTTCCATGTTGCCGGTGCCTTTGAATTCCTCGAAAATCACGTCGTCCATCCGCGAGCCGGTCTCGATCAAGGCGGTGCCGATAACCGTCAGCGAGCCCCCTTCTTCGAACACGCGGGCACTGCCGAACAGTCGCTTCGGCACTTCGAGCGCTTTACTGTCCACACCGCCCGACATGGTACGGCCGCTATTGCCAACCGTCTTGTTGTAGGCACGGGCCAGACGAGTCAGGCTATCGAGCAGAACGAAGACCTGCTTGCCGTTCTCCGCCAGGCGCTTGGCTCGCTCCATTACCAATTCCGCGAGGCGGACATGGGCGCTGGCATCCTTATCTGAACTGCTGGCGACGACTTCGCCACGGATCGTACGGCGGATTTCCGTCACTTCTTCGGGCCGTTCATCGACCAGGAGCACCATCAGGTGCATTTCGGGATGATTGACCGTCACCGCCTGGGCGATGTGCTGAAGGAGCACCGTCTTACCCGTGCGAGGCGGAGCGACAATCAGGCCACGCTGGCCTTTGCCGATCGGGGTGAACAGGTCCATGACCCGCGTTGTCATCATGGACGTCTCGGTTTCAAGACGGATGTGCTCGTGCGGATCGATCGGGGTGAGCTCATCCCAGACCCGTAGCGAGAAAACCTGGGGATCGCCCCCTTCGATTCGCTCGATGCCGGTCAGCCGTGGTCCGTTGCCCTTACGGGGAGGATCGACGGGGCCGCTGACGAGCAAGCCTTCGCGGAGCGAATACTTGTCGACGAGGGGTGCGGGCACATACGGGTCGCTCGGCTGGGCGACGTAGTGGCGGGTGGGATTCCGCAAAAAGCCAAATCCCTTTGGATGTAATTCCAGAACGCCTTGGGTTAGCACTTGCTCGGCAGTCATCGTTCCCTTTTCCAGGATGTACGCATCGGCAGCGGGTAAAAATATGTGCGAGAACCCGCGGTCGTACGCCGGTTGAGAGGTCATTTCGTAGGAAAGTTCAGCGGTTCATGAAGCCAGTCGAGGAGAACGCCGGTACAGGATTGCAACAACGGGCCATCGCCGGCAAGATCATTGCTCTTGAGCGGAGGGCGAGACGATGATCAAAACTTTTTTCAGTTTGGCATCAGGCCGGTCGGCGAATTGGGCGATCGCGCTCGATGAGAGTTATCTGAACCTATCATAGCACCGAGAGCAAGAAAAACTTCCTGATTTTCCCGCGATTTTCGAATTCTTTCCCTGACGCCCTTATTCATAATCGACCCGCATGTCACTGTCTAGTCCAGCTTTCCGAATGTGACAAACCAATTCGAGCGAGGTCGAGTCAGCGCGCCGTGGAACTCGTTTCGAAATCGGTATCACGAAATCACGAAAGAATGAAAGGACGAAAAAGACAGAGAACAAAGAGGCTCGTAATCGAGCAATTTTCGTGTTTTCATTCTTTCGTAATTTTGTGTTTGATATTTCACTTTTGCGAGAGATTGAAAACACGGGCGCTGACGCGACCACGCTCGATGAGAGTCGTAATCAGACCTTCAGTGCAGATAACATCCCCGCGGCTTTGTGGAGCGTTTCGTCGTATTCGCTCGCCGGATCGGAATCCGCGACGATGCCGCCGCCGACTGGAAACTGAATCCAGCCTCGGCCGATCGTGAAACTGCGAATCAGAATGCTCGAGTCCATCGCTCCATTGTAACCGATGAAACCAAGGCTGCCGCAATACGGGCCTCGGGCGGTCGGTTCGAGTTCGCTGATGATTTCCAGTGCCCGCACCTTCGGCGCTCCCGTCACCGAGCCGCCGGGAAAGGTTGCCTTTAGCAAGTCGAAGGGCGACTGATCCGCTCGCAGGCGACCTTCAACGACCGAAACCAGGTGATGGACATATCGGAACGTTTCCACGCCGCAAACCTGGGGAACGCGGATGGTGCCATACTCGCAGACCCGGCCGAGATCATTTCGGAGTAAATCAACGATCATCACATTCTCGGCACGGTCTTTCCCCGCTGCCGCGAGTTCGGCCGCGATTGTCCGGTCTTCTTCGGGTGTTTTTCCACGTGGCCGCGTGCCCTTGATTGGTCTGCTTTCCACAACCCCATCTGAAATCCGGACGAAACGCTCGGGCGAAGCGCTGGCGATGGCGAACAGCCCGAGATTTAAATATCCCGCGAACGGGGCCGGGTTTCGTTCCCGTAGACGGCCATAGATGGCCAGCGGTTCCTCCCCCAAGGGGGCCAGCAAACGCTGCGAGACATTCACCTGGAAACAATCGCCAGCATGGACGTACTCGACTGCGCGGCGGACGGCTTGCAAATAGCCATCCCGGGAGAAGTTGCTTGTTACACCAGAGTGCCCTATCAAGGGAAACTGCTCGGTGATCGAAACGGCGGGTGAGCGATGGTCCGAGATTTGAGTCGAATTCGAACGCAGGGCGTTGTGTGCCGCACGAAGACGCTGCTGATCTCGCGCGATAATCCAGGCCTTTTCGAGCTGATGATCGAACGCGACAACCCAATCGTACAGGCCAACCGCGACATCTGGAACATTAAATTCGTCAATTGCCGGTCTAGGGAAACGCTCGAACGAGTGACCCAGGCCGTAGCCGAATAATCCCGCCAGCCCCCCTTGAAAGGGGGGCAAACCAGGAACAGTTTGCCAATGCTCACGCGTCAGACGTTCGTTCAATTCCGAGAAGACATCACTCTGGCCGTATTCAGTACGGCCGTGCTCGAACCACTGAGTGGGGTCGGCAGCAACGTACGAATAGCGGCCGCGCTCGGTGTGCCGATCTGAGCTATCGAGAAAAAGGAGATGTGACCGATTGGCCAGCGATTGCGCGACGACCCACGGATCGGGAACCGGAGTCAACTCCTCAACGATCGGGACGGCACGCATGATGTTAATTTAGCCGCCCGCGAAGTCGCGGACGGAAAAAAGCAAAGCCCCCCGTATTTTCACGGGGGGCTCGGTGAAGAACTTGATTACTTGGTCTCGGTCTTGGTCTCTTCGGGCTTGGCGTCGCCCTTGCGATAGTTCTGGCCGAACCGCTTGCGGAAGCGTTCGATCTGACCAGTGGCGTCGATGAGCTTCATCTTGCCCGTGAAGAACGGGTGCGACGCACTGGAAATTTCCAGACGCACGAGCGGGTAGGTCTGTCCGTCGGACCAGACGATGGTATGGTTCGACTTCACCGTGGAACTGGTGAGGAACGAGAAATTCGCCGCGGCGTCGAGAAAGACTACCGGGTGATAATCGGGATGAATGCCTTTTTTCATGGTAGATTCCGTTATTTCTTGGCCGCGTAAGCGGGGCGTGCCTTGGACAGGACGCGAATCGCGGTCCCGCTCTTCTTGGCGTAAAGTTCCTTCGAACCATCCGCCAGATAGCGAACACCGACACGGGTCGGCTTGCCGTCAACGGGATCAATTAGCGCGATATTCGACAGATTGATCGGCATCTCTTTCGAGAGCCGTCCACCCTGCTGATTTCGCCGGCTCGGCTTCATGTGGCGGAACACCATGTTCACGCCTTGAACGACGGCCTTGTTCGCGTCCCGGTCGATACTGACGACCTTGCCGCGTTTGCCTTTGTCTTCGCCGCAAAGGACTTCGACGATGTCATTGACTCGAATATGCATCTTTAGATTCCTCGCCAGCATGATCGCCAGGCGGTTACTTGCCTTCTTTGTACATCACATGCTTGCGAACGGACGCCGTCGGGTCGAATTTTCGCAATTCGAGCCGATTCTTCGTGTTATTGCGGTTCTTTTGCACGAAGTAGCAGTGGTCGCTCTCCGAGCTGACAATCTTGATATACGAACGCGCATCTTTCGATTTCTTAGCCATGTCTCACCTCCGGAACGCAGTATGATAGCGAAACCGGTAGAAAGTGGGGAGGGGGATTGACACGAAATATTACTTGGCGGGCCCGGCAGCTGGCTGGGGAACGTCCTTGTCCTTATTTTTGCCCTTATCCCCACCACCGCCACATCCTGATGTGACAAGTAATAGGAGAGCGATACTCAAAGTTCGAATGAGGAGTCGCATGCCCACCCAGACTGGAAAAGGCCTTCGGAAAACCACCGCGATAAGGATGATCTTAGCGAAATAAATAAAAAGGGCCGGTTGTCTTTCGACATCCGGCCCTTTCCGTCTTCACGACAAACTAAATCACATGGCCGGCTTGGCAGCGGTCGGGGCCGGAGCGGCACCGGTCGGCTTGGCGGCGCCACTGCCACCCGTCGCGGCGGCCGGGGAGGTGGTCGAGCCACCGCAACCGATAACGCCACCGATGAGGAACAGGCCGAGAGCGCAAACGCAGAGGAGCTTCTTCATGGAACTAGATCCTTTCAAGGGAAACAGGGGAGAACATTCAACTGACGAGTCATCAACCCTTCACGAGAAGGGATTGTTTCGAGGGAACCAATCAGGCAGGAAAACCTGACTTACTTCTTCGGGATATTGAGATCCTTGAGATCGAGCTTCGGCTCTTTGAGCGGATCGATCTTGGCCTTCGGATCAATCTTGAGCCCGTCTTTGATGGGCTCCTTAACGGGATCTTTGACCGGATCTTTAACAGGATCCTTGACCGGGTCCTTCACGGGATCTTTAACCGGATCTTTAACAGGGTCCTTGACCGGGTCTTTCACGGGATCCTTGACCGGATCCTTCGGCGGCTTCGCCGGCTCGCTGGTCTTCGGCTTTTCCGGAGACGTCGGCTTGTTCGGTGAGGTCGTGGATCCGCCGCAGCCGACGCTCAGGAGCGACGACGCGACAATCAGAGCCAAGAATCG
>JAIOQJ010000700.1 GCA_021413475.1 Planctomycetota bacterium
CGGCCGATCAAACCAGCGGCGAATTGCTCGTCACGGCCACGGAACTTGTTCCTATCGGCGAAACCCACCTCGAAATTCGTGCCACGGGATCAGGTAACACTGATGCTCAGGCAACTTGTATTTTGACGATTCTGAAACCTCCGGTGCCGCCCCCCGCGATTCGGCTTACCTTGTCTCCTTCCGTTGTTCTCGATCAGCAATCAAAGAACAAATTCATGGCCCGCATCGTCCGCGACCGTTTCGAAGGCGTGGTGAAATTGGCTTTTACCGATCTGCCAAAGGGCGTGACCATCCCCGCGACGACGATCCCCAAAGATAAAACGCAAATCGACATCGAAGCGGTCGCCGACAAGAACGCCGTCGTTGGTGAACGCAACTTCGGCGCGGTAGCGGAAGGGCCGAAAAAGCAGGACGGAACTCCCACCGCTCAGGCCAGCGCAAAGATCATCGTGAAACCGTACGTGGAACCACCACCGCCAGTTGTCGACATCTTATTTTTGGTCGATGTTACGGGAAGCATGGGCTTTGCCATCAGGGGCGTCAGCGACGGCATCCAGAAATTCTCGAAGAACTTACAAGACCAACGCCTCGACGTTCGAATTGGTTTGATCGCTTTTCGCGATCGCTTTTTCCCGAATCAGGAACCGCAGATCCTGACCTTCGGTCCGAAGAACGAAGTCTTCACGAAGGATACCGAAGCATTCCAGAAAAAGGTCGCTCTGCTCCGTGCCGGTGGCGGTGGCGGCACGCTCGAGGAAAGCAGTTTGGATGCGATCGTCCTTGGTTGTAAGCAAGAGTTTCGCTACCAGGCCGTAAGGGTGATCGTCCACATCACCGACGCGGGGCCGAATATCCCCGATAAGGACACGCCAACGCTCGAAGCAGCCACCAAGGTGATTGAAGAGAAACGCATCGATCAGTTGCATTTCGTCGTCCGGCCAAAGCACCGCGAGATTTACGAGAAGCTTCGTCATCCGCGGATGAAAGGTCAATTCTTCGATCTCGAAAAGGCGGCCAGGGGAGCCAACGATTTCGAGAAGATGATGCCGGAGGTGAGCGAAGAAATCGCTCGCACAACGGTGGCCAGTGTCGCCCCCAAAGCTCCGCCCGAAGAATCGCTGGTCCCGCCGTTGCCACCTGCCGCGAAATCCGCGGTGGATATTCCGCCGACTCCTGAACCGGCTGTACTCAAAGGCGTCACTTCGACGGCCAATTATGCCGCCGACTCCAAAGGCCGCTTGTTATTGGCCACCAGCGTCTGGACCGCCATCATTACCGCGGGTGTCTGCTTGTTGCTGATCGTCGGCCAGAACCTATATCTCCGCCAGTCCTGGGGACCGGCCGCCACCAATCTCAAAGGGATCGGCGGCGGCCTCCTCGTGGGAATCATCGGCGGAGGGGCCGGACAGCTTTCGTTCCAATTCAGCTCGGGCGGTGCCATACTCTTTCGCTTCCTGGGTTGGACGATCCTCGGAGGCCTGGCCGGGGCGGGCCTGGCGTTCTTTATTCCGAATCTGCGTACATCGAAGGGGCTGCTCGGCGGTGCCGCCGGCGGTGCGATCGGCGCATTCGGCTTCATCCTGACCGCCCTGCTCCTGAGCGGCACCGCCGCCGGAGACGTCGCGGCCCGTCTGCTTGGCGCAACACTCCTGGGTCTATGCATAGGATTGATGGTCGCGCTGGCCGAGCGCATGTTCCGCACCGCCTGGCTCGAAATCAACTTTGGCGAGAATGTCGTGAAGGTCGTAAACCTTGGCCCCGATCCCGTCAGCATCGGCAGCGACGCGAAGCAATGCACCATCTTCGCCCGCAAAGCCGCCCCGCAAGCCTTCCGGTTCTGGGTCCGTCACGGCAAGTTGATCCAACAGGATATGGCCAACGGCAAGGAAACCGAGTTACGCAGCGGAGAGACTCAGAAGATTGGAATGGTGGATGTGTTGGTGTGTACTTCAGGGAATAAAGCGCCGATCGCCCGAAAGCCCATGGTGGAACCGGTGCGCGTGGCACGAAGCGAAATGCCGTTGACCAAGACGGAGTCCCGGCCTGTTCCGCCACCACCTCCACCACCCAAACCTGTGGTAGTAGCGAAGGCCCCGCCTCCTCCCCCACCGCCGCCTAAACCGAAGGACTTCTTTGCGTGCCCCGGTTGCGGCCGCAAACTGGCGGGGAAAAAAGGAGAGCGGTATTGCATGGTGTGTGATGCGACATATTAGAGGATTTTGACGCCCGACGGCTATTTCGCTCCCGCACAATTACCGTCGGCTCGGCCAAAAAGCAAGCTTCCCAAGCAACATATGCCCAGAATAACTGACCAAAGCATCAAAATGCCCGTCATCACGAAGGCTTTAAAGAGTATTTCGAATCCATCCATTGGGGCATCAAAGCTCGATTGCGTATGGCACGCGCTGATTAACTGTACGCCCCACAAGGCCGACAAGACCTGTAAAGGTGCCGAAAGCAAAAGTGCATAGGCGGTCACGCGGCCTCGGTCGCACCGGCGGAGACAATAGATCGCCAAACCCATCTCAACGAGTGCGGCCATTGTCAAAACCGCAAGAATCAGCAATTTGAAAATCAAGTGGCTCTCCTGAAACGCCTTCGATAGTCTACCGCCCACTCACGAACCAACTAAACTCTTGATCCATCGCGCGAGCTTGAGCGCGGCGGTATCGTTGAGCCCTGTTTCTGGATCGCTGGCGACTTGTCCATCATTCTGAAAGAAGCCCTCCTTGGGCACACCGAGAAGATCATCAGCCGTAAGCTCGAACGTGCCGATTAACTTCTTATCAGGCCAATGAACGATGTAGCCTTCGATAGTTGCCTTGCCCGTGACAAAACCTTTGAGTGCTTCGCTCTTATCGGCCTCGACGGTCTGACGGGTCACCATGACGAGCGTCAGTTCCTTATCCGTCGCTTGACCGCGGAGCGCTTCGGTCAAATAGCGGTTTGCCTTGCCAGCGTGTCGATCCCGTGTAACGTCCCAGATCAGCACTTTTCCCTTCCGCTTCGGCGCGGAGCCGATTTCGGCATATACGTAGGATTCATCCTTGCGCAAACATCGAACTTTGATAATCGCACCTTTGCCTTCCTCCTTGGGGGCCAATGCCAGTGCGTCGCCCACCGGGTCGGGTTTGCCCGCGGTGGGACGGCTCTCCACCCAACTGGACATCGGGGCATCGATGGCACCCGTCACGAAATCCGGAAAGGTTTTCTGGCTTGTCCACTGAAGAACCGAAATCGACTTGGGAGGATCTTCCCCCTTCAGACGAACCATTCCGATCGGCTTCTTGCTGGGCCAGCGAACGATTGCCACATCGAGATCCACACGATAGCCGGGAATTGCTTTCTTGTCGCTGTCCGTCTCGGTCGGAGAGTAGGAGGCAACTTGCGTCTTGTGCTTCTCCGCGACTAGAAAGAGCGTCAATTCCGGATCCGCTGGATTTCCCTTCAGCGCCTCGGGTAGATAAGCATGCGCCTGTCTCCGTTTGCCGGTTTCCAGATCGAGGACAATCACCTTACCGAGCAAGGTGACACGCTCTTTTGGCACTCCCAAACGACGGCATTCGTCCACCAGGCGTTTCGCCTGTTCGGCCAGATTTTGAAAGGTTCATCCTCGGATTGCGTCTTCCTCTCTTCAGGCTGCTTGGCTACTTTTCCGGGATCCTCCTGAACAATCGGGGCGGGATCCCGCTTTTCCTTGCAACCGGATGCGGCCAACAGAGAAATGCTCAGAAAAGCCGAGCCCAAAACATTGATGACCAAGTTGTGTAGGTCTTTGAGCGAACTCAGGACTACTCGTGGCATGATAGGCGTCTCCATGAGAATTGATTTTGTCGATTCTATGTTGGTTAGAGTCACCACGCAAGAAGGTTGTTCACGCCGACTCGCCGAGCATTTTTGCCGCCCTTCGATGAAGAGCGCGGCGACGATGATCATCTCAAGAAATGCCCAGGCCCGCCTGAATGGCTTCGATTTGTTTGCGGTGGATGCTTTGATGAAAACTGATCAAGCAGTTCCATTGATAAGCATCCATCGGGCCAAACCACGGGTGCGCGTACTTTGGACCCTCGCCACGCGGGATGGCCGGTTCGACCTTCTCCGCGGCTTCTGCCTCCGCGAGCAGGCGAACGAATGCGGACCTGATCTCGGCTGGCTCAGCGGCACCCTTCGGTTTGAAGTTCTCGACTCGCGGTTGAATGGTGGGCACCACGCCTCGGCGCAGACTGCTGATGGTTTGGCGAATCGCCGTGCCGACCATGGTGAGATGCTCGACAGTCATTGCCGCGGACCAGTACCGCGACGAGTCCTCCATGCCCGCGACCCGGCGAATTAGCACCGGCTCACGCAACTTCTCGGCAGGCAGCGCGTCAAAAGCAGCGAGCACTCGGGACCCCTCATCCTGAAACTGCTTCGCCGCTGCGGCCCAACTCAGCTTGCGACAAATGTGAGGAAACACGATATATCGCGCTGCCAACAGTTCCCACCACGGCAATCCCGAGCCGGGTTTCTGGAGCTTATGGGTAATTGATTCGTCCGAACTAGCCATCGGGTGTTGTCTCCTAGTTGCCGACTCAAGAACCAAGGGAGGTCGCGGGCTTCGCTATGCAAAACACGCGGCAAGTTTTGTTCATCAATTACCCTTGGGATTTTACGGTAGAGACAACTACTTAGTCCAGGCTACTGATCTTGGCATGCCCACGGCCTCCCGTTGAAGACGATCCGAGGCCTGATAGTGTAAACTCCAGTTGCGATCCGCGCATTCGCCCTCTTCTCGAGTGCGGTGTCCATGTACGATTCGGCCAGCCAATGGGCCACGATTCAGCAGATGCTGCCGCGTGCCGCGAACGGAGATGACGCCGCTCTGGATGCCCTGTTGCGGCACTGCGGTGAACGACTGACAATCCTCACGCGGCGAATGCTCGGCCGATACGCGCGGGTGCGCCGCTGGGCGGAGACGGACGACGTCCTTCAGAATGCGCTGGTTCGCTTGGTGGGTGCCCTCCGAAGTGTGAAACCCCAAACGTCGCGGGAGTTCCTGGCCCTGGCGACGCTGCAAATCCGCCGTGAATTGATCGATTTAGCCCGGCACTACTACGGGCCCGAAGGGGTCGGAGCCAATCATCACAGCCGCGGCCCTCAACAGGGCACGCCGGCCGATCAGGAAGGCCCGCCGGACGTTCGGGACGAGCCGAGTTCAATTGCCCAATGGGCAGAACTGCACGAACAGATCGACTTGCTTCCCGTTGAAGAGCGTGAGGTGCTCGACTTGCTGTTCTACCAGGAATTCTCGCAGGCCGAAGCGGCGGAGGCGTTGAACGTCTCGGTCCGCACGATTCAACGGCGCTGGCACGATGCGCTCGGCAAGCTTCACCAAATTTGGCATCGCTCCTGAGATTTGAGGCGATCGTCGATGCCGTCAAACGAACCAATCGAAGAGTTGATGCTTCGCTGGGAAGAAGCCCGAGAAAAAGGAGAATATCTCTCGGCGGACGTACTCTGCGCCGATACGCCGCAGTTGAAGGATGAACTATTGTTACGCATCCGCATCGTGCGCGACATGGAGAACCTACTCGGCGTCGTCAAGCACGATCCACAGCGGACGATCCCCACAAAATCCAGTTTCGCTTCGACCGAACATGTGCCGGATAAGTTGCCGATCATTCCAGGTTACGAAGTGCTCCGCGAGGTCGCTCGGGGCGGCATGGGCGTTGTTTACGAAGCCCGGCACTTCGACCTGGGACGAATCGTCGCGATCAAGATGATCCTGTCGGGGCCGTCATCACCCAAAGCGCAGGCCCGGTTTCGCCTGGAAGCGGAGGCGGCGGCCCGGTTGCTCCACCCGAACTTCGTGCAGATCTTCGATATGGGGCAGGTGGATGGCCGGCCTTTCTTTTCGATGGAGTTTGTCACTGGCGGCAATCTTGGCGACTTGCTTAAGCGCCAGCCGATCGCCGCTCGAAAAGCGGCCGAACTGACGGAGATAATCGCCCGCGCGGTGCATGCCGCTCATCTGCAAGGCATCGTGCATCGCGATTTGAAACCGAACAACATCATGCTGACGGCCGACGGCACGCCGAAGATCGCCGACTTTGGTCTGGCCAAGCGACTCGATGACGATTCGCAACATACGCATACCGGCGAGATCATGGGGACGCCCAATTACATGGCTCCCGAGCAGGCCCAAGGGAGCAAAGACCAAATTGGACCGAAGACCGACGTCTATGCGTTGGGTGTGATTCTGTACGAGATGCTCGTGGGCAAGCCACCGTTTATGGGCGACAGCCCGATCGAGGCACTGCGACTCGTGTTGAACGAAGACCCGGTCGCGCCGTCGCGCCGTGCGGTGAATGTTCCGCGCGATCTCGAAGTCATCTGCCTGAAATGCCTGGAGAAAACGCCGAGCCGGCGTTACGATTCCGCGCTCGCACTGGCCGAGGACTTGCGGCGATTCTTGAACGGCCAACACATCTTGGCCAAGCCGATCGGCCGGCTCGGCCGCTGTTTGAAGTGGGTTCGGCGACATCCGCAACAGGCGGCACTTGTGGGGTTGCTGGCGATCATCGCGATTGTGCCGCTTTTCATCTTGATCCAGAACTACCGCACCGAGCAGCAAGTTCGTGCCAAGGCGGTGGAGCAAGCGCCGCAGGTGCGGGAAATTCTCGAACGGAATTGTTTCGCCTGTCACGGCGGCGGCGCTGGCCCCCGCCAAAAGAACTTCAACGTCGTCAATCATCAACAATTGTTGGATGGCGGCCGCCGGCTGGTGGTGGCGGGATCGCCCGACAGTTCACGGCTGATCCAGCGCATTACGGATGGATCGATGCCGCCAGAAGAAGACGAGATCCATTTGCCGCGCCTTTCCGAAAAAGAACTGGGAATTCTGACCGACTGGATTAAAGGGGGCGCGCCGCCGTTACCGCCAGCGAATCCCAGTCAACTCCTGGCACCCGTCGAACCCTATTCCGAACTGGCTGCGAAGGCGAAAGCCATCTTCCAAACACACTGCTACGACTGTCACAAGTTCAATGAGGCGAAAGGAGGAATCAAGATCCTCCACCACCGCTTGCTGGTTTCGGTTCGAAAAGTCGTGGTCCCTGGAAACCCTGTTCAATCGGAACTCTACGAACTGCTTCTAACCGACGACGACGAACGCCGCATGCCGCCGCCCCCCGCCGATCGGCTATCCGAAGAGGAGATAGAAACGATCCGCCGCTGGATTGAGCAGGGGGCACCGCCGTTTCCGGGGAAGAAGTAACATGAAGAAAAGATTTTTCACCACAGAGGCACAGAGTACACAGAGAAAACCAGTTTAGCCGCGAGTCGGAGGCTTCCGGAGACTCGCGCGACGACTCGGCCAATCCGCATTTTCTCCTCTTCTAATCTGTGCCACTGTACTACTAACGCCCAAAATCTTTGCAGTTTACGAAGAAATTTTAGCCGCGGATGAAACACGGATCGAACACGGATGAAATCCAGACCATCATCGTTCCCTGTCTTATCCGTGCTACTTGGCCTCTAAATCTTCGCGGCGTGCGCAAAATAATCAAGAAATGAGCCACAGAGGACACAGAAGACACGGAGAAAGCAGGAA
>JAIOQJ010000701.1 GCA_021413475.1 Planctomycetota bacterium
ACGAGCAATCGCGGGTTGAGCGATTTGTAACTGAGCCTGCCGTTTGGCAAACTCCTGGACTTGAAACTCATTCATCGTATTGCCGTCGTTCAACGCCAGCGACTGGCTGAGCAACTGCTCGTAATTGTCGATGGCACTGTCAATTTTCACGCCGAGGATGTGCAGAATCTGAAGCTTCGGTTCGGACTTCACCTCGAAAAGAAGCCCGATTTCGTTTTCAGGAACTTGGCCGAAGTTGGCGAGAATGGCCGCGTTCTTGATCTCCCGGATGCGAATCGCCCCCGCGACGTGCATGGGCGACGGATTCGACTTGCCATCGACGAGAACGATGACTGCTCCGTTACCATTAATGACCGGTCGCCCAGGAAGGATCCGGCCCATCATCGGGGGCACAGGCAACGGTTGGACAATCGGTTGAGCGGGCTGGAAATTGGGCTTGGCATTTTCTTTCGCGGGAGCCTCGTCCTTGGCGGGAGCTTCCGCGGCAAAGCCTTCCGGGGCCGGGGCCTTTTCGATGTTTCGATTATTGTTGATCGGCCGGGCCGGCGCGGGAACGGGTTTGGCGGGGGCGTCTTTCTCAATCTGAACCGGGGCGGGAACCGGCTGAAGCTGGATCGGCTTTTCGATCTGAACGGGAACGGGAACCGGCTGGATCTGAATCGGCTTCAACTGGAGAGGCTGAATCTGAATGGGTTGAATCTGGACCGGCAGCGGACGAACGCGAATCGGGCCAATCGGCTGGGGGACATCAATGCCCGGGTTGACCACCGCGCTGGCATCGCCTTCGACCAGGTTCGCTTTCTCGCACAACATATCGAGAGCCATCCAGAACGGGACCTTGCCCGTTTCGAAGGTCACTTTACGATCGGCCAGCTTCGTCTTGTCACCACCCAGGACGATCTGGTAACCGCTCTTGCGACTCAGTACCGCCACTGCTTCTTCGACGTTGGTGTTCTTGAACGTGAGTTCCACATAAGTGGGGGCGAGGATCTTAGCGTTCTCGGCCTTCTTTTCGATGGTGGTTACGAGCGACAAAGCCCGCTGAGCAATTTCCATGTCCACGTGCTTCGTTGCCCGGCGCAATGGATCCAGAGCCGATTCGCCCATCGCTTCGAGTTCGCGCGAAGCCGCTTCCCGTTGACGGAAGTTCGCACTTCCTAACTGATCGATGAGTTGGTTGATCTTCGATTGTTCGCTAACCGGCGAGAGCGGCACGGCCATCAGCGATCCGAATCCCAAGCCGAAAATCAGCGTCAGGAGAGCAGCTTGTCGTCGCATTCGATCGATCTCCACAGAGTTGAGAGTGGTCATCACGCTCCGCGTGATGACCTTTAGTCGCGATTTCAAAGTACCCACGCTTCACGTGAGGTAAAACCAAAACCTCACGCGGAGCGTGAGGAGTACAATCAAAAATCCGGTTGGAGGCAAAAAGAATAGCTTACGCCCTATCGACGACGTAAACGGGCGAACGGATTGCCCGTCAATCAAAAATCCGGGCCCCGCAAGTGGGACCCGGAGAATGTTTACGGTTTTAATGACGATTTGGCAAGCTCAATCGATCAGGCGAGCAACTTCTCGATGACTTTGCCTTCCCGGAACAGCTGGACGGGCCGGCCGGTCGGGGTCTGCAGTTCCTGGTGCGGGTTGACGCCCAGAAGCTGGAAGAGTGTCGAGGAAAGATCGTCGGGGGTGCAAGGGTCCGTGGCCGGTGCCATGCCCGAAGCGTCGGTCGAACCGTGGACATAACCACGCTTCAAACCGCCACCTGCGACGACCGCGGCCATCGAACGAGCCCAGTGATCGCGGCCCGCATTCTTGTTGATCTTCGGCGTGCGGCCGAATTCACCGGCGCACATGACGATCGTCGAGTCGAGCAGGCCGCGTTGATCGAGATCGCGGATCAAAGCCGATAGCGTCTGATCGAGGCCCGGTTGATTACGGGTCTTGTGCGATTCGAACGTCTTCTGGTGAGTGTCCCAGCCCATGTTGCTGCTGACGGTCACGAAGCGGACGCCCGCTTCGATGAGCCGGCGGGCGGCCAGAGCGCCCTGTCCAAACGGGTTCAAGCCGTAATCGTCGCGCAGAGTCTGCTTTTCCTGGTCCAGATCGAAAGCCGACTTGGTCTTGTCCGAGCGGAGGATTTCGAGAGCCTGTTTGTGGAACGAATCGAGCCCTTCGTACAGGTCGCCCGAATCGTCCAGGGTCTTCATGCCCTTGTCGAAGCGTTGCAGCAACTTGTCGCGCTTGTCGAGTTCTTCGAGCGTGAAACCGGTCGGTAGGCTGATGCCGCGAACACGGAGCTTCGAACCGCCACCCTTCTCTCTGCCGCCGCCGCTGCCCTCGACGCCGAACGGATTGTAGCCGCTGCCGAGGTAACCGGCCGAGCCCGCCGTGCCGTTGCGGAGTTCCGCGAACGAGACGTACGGAGGAACACCCTTATCGACCGGCAGCAACTTGGCGCAGATCGAGCCGAGGGCCGGGTATTGAAGCGCCGCAGTCGGCTTGTTGCCGGTGGTCATGAAGACCGTGGCCGGACCGTGCGACGGGATCGTGTGAGCCAGCGAGCGGACGATGCTGATCTTGTCGGCGATGGCGGCCATCTTCGGGAGATGTTCGCTGATCTCGATGCCGGCAACCGAGGATTTGATGTTCTTGAATTCTCCGCGAATCCCTTCCGGGGCTTCGGGCTTGTTGTCCCACATGTCAATGGTGGCTGGGCCGCCGGCAAGCCATACCATGATCACGCTCTTGGCCTTGCCCGCGGGAGCGCCGCCGGAAGCCGCCTTGGCTTCGAGGCTCAGCAGTTGCGGCAGCGACATTCCGAGTAAACCGGCGGAGCCGAGTTTCAGGAATTCACGACGATGGAAGCCTTCGCAGTCGGTCCGAAGCATGAGGGAGTTCCCTTAAGCGCTCTGATGACACCTCTCCTCCGGCCGCCAGAGCGGATGGCCGGGTTCTTCGAGGCGGGAAAATCAGTGATTCAACACAAATTCACGGGTATTAATCAATGCCCACATCGTATCGACGAAGGCGGCGGAGCGATCGCTCGAAGCCTTGCGGTGCGCCTGGAACGCTGCCAATTCGTCCGCACTGGGCACGCGGGCCAAGGTCGCGAGGAAGAGTTCCGTTAGGATCTCGTCGTCGCTCATTTTCGTCTTGGTCAGTTGGGCCAGGCGATTATTGTTCGCCCGTAGTTTCGCGAGGATCGCCGGGTCGGTCATGCGATAAAGCGTCTGCGGCAGGGCGGGCTCCATGACGCGTTCGCAATCGCAAGCGGAGGTTCGCGGCGGGCGGCCGAAGATTCGCAGGGCGTAGGCGACATTGACATTCTGAAAGCGGCTGGAACCGATCTCGATGATCCGCTTGCCGGACGGAACGTCGTTGCCGCCGGTCTCATTCACATCGAGCGCGGTGTTGAGCACGTCGACCACGACTTCGGCCATCATCGGCCGGATATAGGCCCGCGAGAAGTTGTTCTTGTCGAAACGGTTTGTCTCGTTCGGTGTGGAGGAAGCCTGATACGAACGGCTCATCAGGATTTTCTTTTCCATCACGCGAAGGTTGAACTTGGATTCGACGAAATCCTTCGCGAGGGCGTCGAGCAACCGAGCGTTGGTTGGCGGATTGGCCAGCGAGAAATCGTCGACCGGTTCGACCAGGCCGACGCCCGTGTAATGGGCCCAGACGCGGTTGATGAAACTTCGCGCGAAGAACGGGTTGTCGGCACCGCGGAGCCATTCGAACAGGTCGGACCGGACGTCTTTACCCGCAGTGAACTTGAACTCGGGGCCGAGCGGTGCCTTCGGCGGCAACACGCGGCCGGTGTCAACTTCGGTCATCAGATTGCCGCCGCGACCGCCAGGCGATCCCGCGAAGACTTCGCGAACTAGGGAAATCTGGTTTTGCTTCGGGTTCACCGTTCGCCGAGCGGCATTCTCCGCGTCGACGGCCTTCTTCACTTCCGGGCTGCTAAATGCGTTGGCGGCGAAACTCACCTGGGTAAACAGGTTCGCGAACGAACGGTAATCCGATTGGGTCCAGCGATCAGTCGGGTGCTTGTGGCACTCGGCACATTCCAGGCGAACGCCCATGAACGCCGCGGCCACTTTCTGACCCCAGATATCCGGAGCGACATTCTGCTGCCGCCGCCAGAATAGATCGAGCGACTGGCGCTCGGCATAATGCGAGGTATCGAAGCCTTTGGCCATCACCGTATCAACAAGTTTCACATGCTCGACCCAATCCTTGGGCGACATGTCGTCGCGACTGGTGGCGGTCAGGATGTTCTTGACGATTTCGTCGTAGGGCATGTTGTCGGCCACCCGCTTGCGGAGCCAATCGTGCCATTGCTGACTGCGAATCGGCCGTTGATTCTGCGGGTTTTCGAGAGCGTCGGTGTTATTGCCGGTGATGTCGCTGAGCTTGGTCGCCCATAAGGCCGCATGAAGCGGATGGGCGAGTAGTTCATCAATCTTTTTCTCACGTTTATTGGGATTCTTGTCGGCAATGAAGGCTCGGACATCGTCCGGAGCCGGCAAGCTGCCGATGGTGTCGATGTAGACGCGGCGGAGGAATTCGGTGTCCGATGAAAGAGCCGAAGGGATCACGTTCATCTGGCGTAGCTTGGCGTTCACTTCGCGATCGATGTAGTTCACTTCCGCCAGCTTCGGATACTGGAAGCCCGGCTTCACGGGCGTCGGCACCAGAATGCGGGCCGAGATCACATTGCCGCGATAGGAGATCGCCAAACCCGAGTCGCCCGGCTTCTGGGCCGAGACCAGACCGCTCACCGACATGGTGGCGATGGCATCGTCCTGGATGCGGAAGTCACAGAATGAGGTAATGTCCTCTTCGCTACCGTCGACGAATTTTGCGGTGACGCGGACCTGGGCCGTCTTGCCTGATTCGCAAAAGACGTATTCCTTTGGAGTCATGCTCAGGGTTTCGACTTTGCCGCTATTCTTGGTCCAGTTGGCCCCCTGGCTGATCCATTCCTTAATCA
>JAIOQJ010000069.1 GCA_021413475.1 Planctomycetota bacterium
TTGGGATCGACCGCCTTGGTATCGACTTTCTTAGGATCGACGGGATCTTTCTTGTCCTGAGCGACCGCAGTCGCGACGACAAAAGCCGTGAGCAAACCGAAAATCGCCAAATATCGCAAACGAAGCACGGTAATTCCTCCAGAACGACCCAAGTTGGTAGGCTCTCATGGAAAGCAGATTATCGTTCTATCTCTCCACGCCGCTGAAAAAAAGGGACCTTGCGAAAAAAATCCTCGTGGGACGGCCTTCCCTGGCCGTCCGGCTTTGATTTGAACGGCCGAGGAAGGCCGTCCTACAAAGAACCGCCAAAAGGCGGCACTCCAACCAAAGGCACCCTCGTTGGAGTACCGCCTTTTGGCGGTCTTTGGGAACACTTCTTTCACTACTTCACGGCAACAAAGAGCTTGTCGATCTCTTCATCGTTCAAATTCTCCTTGCCGTCGTTGCTATCGATGATGAGCGCCACTTTGCTCGGCGTGACGAACACGAGATGGTTGCCAAGCCGGAAGACATCCTTCATCTTCGGGTTACGTGTCAGGATCTGGAAATACGCATCGCTTTGGGCCTTCACGATGAGGGTCTTCATCTCCTGGTTGTAACTTTCGTCGATCCAGACGCCGCCAATTTCCATGCAGTTACGTCCCTGAACATTGCGCATCGCGGTCTGCGTCAGGCGATCTTGCGTGCGCAGGTTGTTCGAGCACACCGCGATATCCACCGCGGTCGCGTTGCCACCCTGTACGTTCCTGAGATCGCGCTGGTTCAGCCATTGCTTGGCCTGCTCGTAGCTTCGGAAATTGCCGCGGGCTTCCTTCACCTTGGAAAGAATTTGATCCTTTTCCGCCCGCTGTGGATCCTTGAGGTCGTCCTTACTCTTCTCGAGTAATTCTTCTTCGCTGGCGAGCTTTTTATCCTCGTAGACAAGGCGATTCTTGCCGCCATCCTCGGGCTTGGACTGAACGCGACGGATAAAGTCGGCAACCGGTGCCGGCTTGGCATCGCCGCCGCCATAACCGCCGTCTGGGAGCAATCCTGGGGGAATCTCGGGACGAACTCCGGGCAATTTCGGGAATGGGCGGACAGGCTTACCAGGCGGAATGCCCACAATCGGCATCGGCGCGTCGGGCACGACGAGAAAACTGGTGTAGGGTGTCGCGATTCCGTACTTTCGGGCCAGCGTCATCATCTCGTCCATCAGTTCCTTTTGCTCGCCGTTCGTCCGAATTTGATCGAGCAGGAAGCCGACTTTCCGGCGTGCCCACAGGTTTTCGACGAAGTCCTTGTCGTCCGTGGTCCGTTCCAGGAATTTGACGTCGTAGGCGAACTCTTGATTCGAACAAACGGATGTTATCGCTCGTCGAGAGTTTGACATTGGCGAGTACCGGATGGCTGATCTTGCCGTATAGACTCGTCACCTTGGTCTCGATGTCTTCCGCGGGACGGACATAAGTGCTGACTGCCCTGGTCGTCTCGGCGAGCTGGTCGAGGAATGTTGTGTTGACATCGTCGCCCACCCCGAACGTAAAGAGACGTGTGTTGGCGGTGTTCTTGGCCGCGACACCCTTCAGAATGTTTTCCGGCTTCATTTCGCCGAGCGTCGGTTGTCCGTCGGTGAAGAAGACCACCGTGAACGAGCGGCCTTCGTCTTTTGTTCGCATTTCGAAGACCGAATCGAGGGCGGCCTGGATCGCGGTGCCGCCACCGGCTTTCAGGCCATCGACCCACTTCTTGGCGTTTTCGACTTGCTCGCTGTTCGCTTCGACGAGGGTATCTCGATATTTGCGGACGCCTGTCGCGAAGCTGACCACCGCGAAGCGATCCTGAGCGTTGAGGTTGTTCAGGCAATAACGCAGAGCCTTACGGGCCTGCTCCATCTTCACCGTGTCCATGCTGCCGGAGGTGTCGAGCACCAGCACCAGATCTCGCGGGATGATTTTGTTCTTGGAGGCTTCGAGCTGCGGCGAAATAAGCAGGAGGAAATAACCGTCCTCGGAGGTCAAAGGCTTGTGCATCAACGGGGTGATGCCGATTTCCTTGTTGCCGACGCTGTAGAAGAGCGTGAAGTCCTTGTCGAGCGTCGCCTGGTTGCGCTCGAACATCATGACCGCTTCGTTGTCCCCCTTACGGGAGATCGTGATCGCGTGGGTCGGGCTGTAGATGTTCTGGATGGGATGTTGCGTCTTCAGGGTCGCCTTGATGGAGAACTCTTCGAGTGTCTTGGTCGCCTTGCCGTCGGTCTTGAGCGGGTAAACGTATTCGACCACGCCGTTATCGGCGGGCGCGAGCGAGGTGAAGCTGATTTTCACCTTCTGATCGACCTTCGGCAGAATCGGGAAGACTTTCAAGCGCATCATGTTGTTGCCGATGTACTCGAGCAGGCCAGGATCTTGCGTCCGGCGGACGATGCTTGAGTAGACCTCGGCAGCCCTCTTCGAGTCGAGAAGCTCACCCGCTTGCTCCTTGCCATCCACCCACATCGTGAACTTGTTGACGTTCGCCCCTTTGGGCAGAGGGAAAATGAAGGTCGCCTCGAGTTGCCGATCGGTGTGGTTGCGGAACGATTGCTCAACCGTGGTGATGGCCACCTGGTCCTGAATCTCGATGCCGACCCGATGATGAACCATGGCCAAAGGCGGCAACGATTTGTCCTCGGGAATGAGCATGCCATGGGAATAGGCCGAGCCGGCAACCGCCAGCATCAGCAAGCAGACAGGGAACCCGTGACGCATGGGAGAATCCTCTCTAGGGATCAAAAGCGCACTCCGACCTCTCTTCAGAAGTATAAACGATGTGGCCTAGCCTGTGGATTGCGGAAATGCGGTTCAGAGGGGGGTCGTTACGATGGGGTTACATTGGAGGAAGGTCGAGGAAGAGGTACTCCAAATCCCGGGGATGATCGCCAGGATTCGGAGTACCTCTTTCTCGACCTTGGAAGTGATCGACTTACGATTTAGTGCCCCTTGGCGGACGCCAGCAGTCTCTCGACACCTAAATCCGCCAAGATCTTGGCCGCCCGGTTCGCGTCTTCGACGGTATCGAAGGTCACGTAGCCGATGAATTTCGTGCCTAACGTCGCGAGAATCGCGCCGTGCAAATTGATGTTGGCCAGCGCCCACTCGTGCTTAAGCCGATGCGCCAGGCCTGCTGTGTTATCACCCTCGACGCGCATGACAACCGGATCGTTCACTTCATGCATGCCGGCCGCCTTGGCGGCTTTGACCAGTTCCGCACCGACGATCGGGGCGACGCACAACAGCCCCTGGCCAGGTTTATCGGGCAGACGTTGGGTGTAGACATAATCGAGGTTCGCGCCGGCCTTGTCGAGCATGGACAGCTTGGCGGTCACACCGCCCGGGACGTCCTTGACTTCGGTGGCCCACACGTGGATACGGTCCATTTTGAAGCTCATCGTGTTCTCCCTGTTCAAGGATGCTCCTGCGAAGTGGTGATGCCGAAAATCTTACACCTGGGATCGATTTTGGCCAAGGAAATCGAAGCACGTTCCAGACGGCAGTCAAAGTTACCTTCCAATGGCGAGCGTTGGGCTATCGAAGGAATCAGTAGCCGTCGTCGAAATTTGCGAGGTGGTCAGCGGCGGCTGATAAACGAGGACATAGCGAACAACAAACACAAAATGGCAAAATGTGCCCGCCGAATCGCAGACATGAAGAACCTCATGCGCTCCGATCACACCGGGCCAAATCACGGGCCAGTGCGCCAGTTCGCAAACCGCGCCGAACGTGTAAAAAAACGCGCCGCCGATTGCCCATGAGATACCTCGCCAGCCTACCGCCAGATAATACTGCCATAAACCCATGAAGCCGAACCAGCCCATGCCGAGATAGATACTCACCGTCACTGAATGCGGAACCTTGGGCAAAAGCCACAAGCAGCCAATACCGATTGCGGCCATCGCCCAGATTCCCCAAATCATGCAGCGCTGAAACCGACCAGTCAGTAGCAGCAAAATCGTCGGCGTGCAAGTGCCGGCAATCAGGCCAAAAATCGCGCTCTGATCGATCTTCTGATAGAGGCGAAGTTCTTCGCGCGGTAATTTCAGACCATGGTACAAGCCGCTGGCGGCATACAGGATAATCATGCTGACGCCAAAGACCGTCGCACTGATCCGCCGTGGAGAATCGTTCCGTGTAATGCGCCGCAATAAAAGGGTGGCGAAAATGGCCCAAACGCAAGTAAGGAGATGACTGCCCGAAGATACCGGATCGCGTAGATCGAACAAGCGTGCCTCCAGACGGCGAAAAGCCTATCGTATCACGTGTTCACCGATTCCTCTACAATATAGTCTCGTGCTATTCTTTCATCGGATAATGAACCATGTGGCCGACGCTCGAAAAAAAATTGGCTCGCTTCCAGGAAATCGAATCACTTCTGGGTGATCCGATTGTAGTGACTGATCCGGCCCGTTACGGCACTCTGGCGAAGGAACATGGCTCCCTTTCCAAGATCGTGAAGCCATATCTGGAGCATCAAAAGCTTGCGGACGATATCGCTCAAGCCGAAGCAATGGTCGCGGCCGAGAAAGACCCGGAAATGCGCACCTATGCCGAGGAAGAACTCGCCGGGTTGCGCAATCAGGCCGCCGTACTGAAGACACGCATCGAGGATATGCTGCTCGTCGATCCCGAAGAAGATTTCGCCAGCCTGATTGTGGAAATCCGGGCCGGCACGGGGGGCGACGAGGCGGCCCTGTTCGCCGGCGACCTTTACGAAATGTACACCCGTTACGCCCGTTCGCTCGGCTGGAACGTGGAAACCATCGACTTCAGCCCCGGCGAGGCGGGCGGCTTCAAAGATGTCGTTTTCAGCGTCAAAGGCGATGGCGTCTTTCAGTATCTTCGTTACGAATCGGGCGGCCATCGCGTCCAACGCGTGCCCAAGACGGAAACTCAGGGACGGATCCACACTTCTGCTGCAACCGTGGCCGTTCTGCCCGAGCCTGATCAAGTAAGCATCGAGATCGACCCGAACGACATCGAGGTCGAAACTATGCGGGCCGGCGGCGCGGGCGGCCAGCACGTGAATAAGACCGAATCCGCAGTGCGTCTCTGGTACCGCCGCGGCACCGCGGACGAGGTCGAAGTCAAGTGCCAGGATGAACGAAGCCAGCACAAGAACCGCGATCGGGCCATGCGCGTGCTCCGCAGCCGGGTTTATGAGAAGAGTCGGGAAAAATTGCACCAAAAGCGTGCCGAGGTGCGACGTACGCTGATCGGCTCCGGCGACCGCAGCGCCCGCATCCGCACTTATAATTTCCCCCAGAATCGCATCACCGATCACCGGATCAACTTGTCGCTTTACAACCTCGACATCGTGATGACCGGCCAACTGGCCGAGCTCATCAACCCACTTCGCGAGTTCGATAAGCAGCAGCGGTTAGAAGGGGAGAAATGAAAAGAATTTTTGCCACGGATGGAACACGGGTCATACTTGGCGCGGCTGAGCCGCAACCAAAACAAGAAATGAGCCACAGAGGGCACAGAGGACACGGAGAAAGCATGAATTTTTCGGATTTTCTCTCGGTGATCTCTGTGTCCTCGGTGGCTCACTTCTTGTTTATTTTGCGCACGGCGCGAAGCTTTTGAGACAATGTGACACGGATAGAGCGATGTGCCGCAGGCTACCCTGCTGTTGGCCAACGGGCATGTTCATTCTTGCTTTATCCGTGTTTGATCCGTCTTCCATCCGTGGCTAAATTTCTTTCGTCGGTTGCGCCAAATCGGTTCGTTCGTCTATTGATCGAAGCATCGAACCGCCTATGCGTGGTGCCGTATGAACAACCGCCTTTCCAAATCGTTCGACGATCTCGACCCCGCCAAGGAATGGGCTGAGTGGAAGCCCAGCGTTCAGGATCCGTTCAGTGCCCGATGGGCGGCACATCTTTATCGCCGGGCCGGGTTTGGCTGTACTCCCACGGAATTGAACGAGGCCGTCAAGTCAGGACTCGAAGCCACCTTCGAACGGATGCTCGCCGCTCCCAAGACACCGCTCAAGCCTCTTCCCCCGTTGAATACCCCGGAGCTTCCCGCGGGCGGCATCCAATTGCGGGCCACGTGGTTGCAGCGGATGCTCTCCGGTATCGAACCGATCGCGGAACGGCTCACTTTCTTCTGGCACAATCATTTCGCGACGAGCCTTGCCAAGATTCAAAATGCCAAGCTGATGCAGCGGCAGAACGACTTGATCCGCAAACACGCGCTCGGAAAGTTCGGGCCTCTCCTGAAGGAGATGAGCCGCGACGCGGCCATGCTGATCTGGCTCGATTCAAACCAGAACGTCAAAGGGCACCCCAACGAGAATTTCGCGCGCGAGGTGATGGAGCTCTTCACCCTCGGCGTCGGCAATTACACCGAAAAAGATGTTCAAGAAGCAGCCCGCGCGTTCACCGGTTGGCATGTTACCACGCCGACTGACGGAGAATCGAAATTCGCGTTTCGCGAATCGCTCGCGGATGATCTGAAAAAATCGGATTACGATATTGGCGCGACGGTCAAGAGGATGCTCCGCTCCCAGCACTTCTTCTCCGTGAACGCCTATCGGCAGAAGGTGAAGAGCCCGATCGATTTCATTCTTGGCGTCTCACGCATGTTCGGCACGGGGGCGACCGGGAGCGTCATCATCTCGCCCTACTCGCTCATCGGTGCTCTGGAGTTGCAAGGCCAGCAGCTTTACGCTCCTCCCAACGTCAAAGGCTGGGAAGGCGGCAAAGCATGGTTGAACACCGCGACCGTGCTGGCCCGGCACAATTTCGCCTACGAGATCTGCAACGGCATGAAGCAACTCAACGAGGATACGTCGCGCATCACCGGCCAACGTTTTATCCCCGCCGTCGATCCGCTTACGCTCCATCGCCGGGAACGGCTTGAAGAAGCGAACAAGATCGTTGCTTTTTACGGCAACCTTCTCCATCCGGGCGACCTTAAACCTGAAATCGCCGCGAAGCTGACGAATTACATCGATAAAGACGATCCCGAGAACTTCGTCTTCGAGCAACGATGCCGTGATATGATGTACGCACTCATGATTTTGCCCGAGTATCAGTTATCGTGAAGTGAATCAAGAATTTTAGCCACGGATGAAACACGGATTTAACACGGATAAGACCAGAAAGAAGGACAGCCGACTGGCAGTTATTGCTTGGATTTATCCGTGTTAAATCCGTGTTTCATCCGTGGCTAAATGTCTTTTCCGAACGAGGGGTCTCCGCCATGTTCAACCGCCGCGAGTTCCTGAAACGGTCTTCTCTCCTGGCCGCCGCGCCGTTCGTGCCCGGCTTTGTCGCCAACACGGCAATGGCGGCGGAGCCCGGAAAAGACACGGTGCTGGTCATCCTCGAAATGACCGGCGGCAACGACGGCCTGAACACCGTGGTCCCCGTAAACGACGACGATTACCACAAGAACCGCCCCACCATCCGCGTGCAGAAATCGAATAGCGTCGCCTTCACCGATGATCTGGTACTTCATCCGTCGTTGCGCTCCATGGCGCAGCTCATCCAGAAGAGCCAAGTCTCAGTGGTCCAAGGCGTCGGCTACCCAAACCCGGACCGTTCGCACTTCGAGTCGATGGACCGCTGGCAGGCCGGCGAACCGGGCCCGAAAGTCGGCGGCATCGGCTGGCTCTCTCGCTCAGTCCCCGATCTTCAGCGCGGAGCCGACGGTGGTGTCCCCATCATGCACATCGGTTCCGAGAAACTTCCGCTGGCCTGTCGCGGCACGACCCAGGGGATCTTCACGATCAATCAGGAGCAACCGTTCGAGTTGAAGCTCGGTAGGCCGGGCAGCGCTCAGGAAAAATCGCGGAAAGCCCTCCTCGCGGATCTTTCCCAGGGGTCGCTGGTCGACGACCAGGAATCGCTCCTCTCCTTCGTGCAGAAACGGCATCTGCAAACCTACTCATCACTTGAGAAACTCAAGGAGGTGCTGAAGGAGAACCAGCTTCCGAACCAACAATTAGCCTACGGCACACCTGGCACCAACCTCTATCTCAAGATGGACCTGGTGACCAAGCTGATCCAAAAAGGCTTCGGCACACGCGTCTTCTATCTCGCCATCGATGGCTTCGACACGCACTCGCAGCAGGATCGGGCGCACTCGGCCCTACTTCAACAGATCGGCGATTCCTGCCTGAACATGTTCACGCGGCTCCAGCAATCAGGCGACGACAAGCGTGTGCTGTTCATGACCTATTCGGAATTCGGCCGGCGCGTGAAGGAAAACGGCAGCGCGGGCACCGACCACGGGGCTGCCTCGAGCATGTTCGTCGTCGGCCCCGGCGTCAAAGGCGGAGCCGTCGGCAAGCACCCGAGCCTCACCGATCTCGACGACGGCGACCTGAAACACCACACCGATTTCCGCCGTGTTTATGCCACGCTTCTTGATGAGTGGTTGGATGTGGACAGCAAGACGGTTCTTCGCGAGAAGTTCGAGCATGTCGATTTGCTGCGGAAGCGGACGTGAGAATGGCACATTCGGGCGTGAATCATGGTCGATTTGCGATTCGGATTGCAGCCCCTTTTGAATCGCCAAATTTCGGTGCGTTCGCGCAAGTCGGGCATTTTCACTCGTTACCACGTCGGGAAAAGAGCTTTCACTCATTTCAAAGAAAACTCTTCCCGGCCCGTGTTGCGGTTGACCCACAGCGGGATCATTTCAAGGAAATTCAGCAAGGGAATATAGCCATGAAAATGCAGGTTATTCTAGGAGGTTTCGCCATAGGCTTTGCAAGCCTCTTGTCGCTAAGTGGCACCGCTTCGGCAGAACCTCTACGACTTGATTCGGTGAAGACTGGGGCAATGCTTAATCCGCAGCCTTTGCCGCCGCGAGCAATTCAGAAGTCGCGCCCGATCCCAATTCCCGAACCGTCGCCGCTCCGTCTTCGGCCCGGAACTGCGGTAGGAATAAATCCGCAACCACTCCCGCCAGGTGGAAAAGTGATGATCAATCCGCAACCATTGCCGCCCCGAGTGATCCGAGTTTATCGGCGCTAATGGACTGACAAAACCGATTATTGAGGGGAGTGCAAGCCGTCGCTGACTTGCATTCTTCTCCCATTTCAAATGCTGGGCTTCAACGCCCGATCGCCGATATCCGTGCGGAAGTGCATGCCGGGAAACTTGATTTTCGACACCGCTTCATAGGCACTCTTCTTCGCGGCGGCGAGCGTATCACCCAGGGCCGTCACGCCGAGTACTCGACCGCCATCGGTGACGACTCGACCGCCTTCCAGTTTCGTGCCGGCATGGAAGACCTTCACATCCGGCACCTTGGCCGCTTCATCGAGACCCATGATGACCTTGCCCACATCGTATTTGCCGGGGTATCCGCCACTGCAAATGACGACGCAAACCGAAGGCCGGGGATCCCAGACCACGGCCGATTCCCCAATCTCGCTGAGCTTTTCATCGACCACCGCATCTAGAAGATCGAGTAAGTCGCTCTTCAATCGCATCAGCAACGGTTGCGTCTCGGGGTCGCCGAAGCGAGCGTTGAATTCGAGAACGCGCGGCCCCTGCGAGGTTAGCATGATGCCGCCGTAGAGGAGGCCCTTGAATGGGAATCGCCCTCGTTTCATTGCATGGACGACCGGAACGAAGACCTCTTCCTCGATCTTCGCCATCAGTTCCGGCGTTCCCTTGGGTGCGGGACAATAAGCACCCATGCCGCCAGTGTTGGGTCCTTGGTCCCCGTCGAAGACCGCCTTGTGATCCTGTGTCGGCGGCAACGGCAGAATCGCTCGACCGCTCACCAGGGCCAGCACGCTGAGTTCTTCGCCGTCAAGCCGTTTCTCAATGACGATCTGCCGGCCGGCCTTCTGGCCGAACTCGTCCCTGATCATAATCCGCTCGACTGCTTTGCGAGCATCTTCGTTGTTCTTGCAGACAATAACGGCTTTCCCCGCCGCCAAACCGTCGGCCTTCACCACCACGGGATATTCCCGCGATTCGACCCAGTATTTTGCCGGGTCCGGGTGGTCGAAAATCTTGAACTCGGCCGTCGGCACATCGGCATTTCGCATCAGGTTCTTGGCGAAGACCTTGCTCCCTTCAATGCGGGCGGCGGCTTTCGATGGACCAAAAACGCGCAAGCCGGCTTTCTGAAAGGCATCGACAATGCCAGCCGCGAGAGGATCTTCCGGACCGACGATCGTCAGGTAGATCTCTTCCTTCTTTGCGAAGTGGATGAGCCGGTCGAAATCGTTGACGGTGTAGTCAATGGGCACATTGATGCCGTCCACGCCCGTCCCGGCGTTTCCTGGAGCGCAGAAGACATTTTCAACACGGCGAGATTGCTTGAGTTTCCAAACCAACGCGTGCTCGCGCCCGCCTTTACCGATGACCAATAGATTCATGTCTTCCCCAGGAATGAAGCGATCAAGGTACTTTTTAGCAAGAGACGAGAGGAATGGCCTGAAGTTGAATCAGCGAAATGAGATTCAGCGAATTGATGGAAACGCTTTCTTGCATCAAGCACACTCGGACTGGATACTATCTTCTCCTCATACCTGGAGAACTACCGATGCCAAGCCGAGCCGCGACCGAATACCGTTACGAAAAACTGACCTGGCCCGAAATCAACGACGCCGTCGATCTCGGGAAAGTCTGCATCGTCCCCTGCGGGGCCGTCGAGCAACACGGGCCGCACTTGCCGCTTGATGTCGATCTTGTCTGTCCCGGCGGCATCGCAAAGGGCGCGGGATTGGCGGTTCCCGATAAATTGCTTGTTCTGCCGATCGTGGCTTACGGCTACACCGGCCACGTGATGGATTTCCCCGGGACCATCAACAACGATTTCGAACACTTCATGCACCACGTGCTCGATATCACCAAATCGCTCGCCTACCACGGTTTCAAGAAGATCATCCTCTTGAACGGCCACGGCTCGAATATGCCGAACCTCGACCTGGTCGCTCGACGGACCAACCTGGAAACCGATGCCGAGTGCATCTGCACCGCCTGGTGGAACTTGCTGACGGTGGACAAGACATTTTTGCCCAGGTGGCGGCAGAGCAAATTTCCTGGCGGTTGCGCCCACGCTTGCGAGCTCGAGACGTCGCTTTATCTCTACCTCGACGGCGATAACGTGCGGAAAGACCAGATCAAGAATGGCACCATCTCGTTCAACGAGGAATACGACGAAAAGACCAACCCGTTCATGTGGGTCGATCTCTTCGGGGCCGGACCATCGACGGTCATCTCCTGGACCAGCAGCTACTCCGACACCGGCGTCCTCGGCGAAGCGGAACTGGCCACCGCGGAGAAGGGGAAGCAAGCCTACGACGAAGCGGTCAAACAACTCGCGCGCTTCGTCACGTTCTGGAAAGACCGCCCCAAAGACAAACGCAAAGACCGGCACCGCAGACCGCCGACGATGCCGATTCCGTGGGGGCAGCGGCCGGTGTGACTTCTGTGGTTTGAAGGACTTGTTTCGCGTACAGATGCTGGGAACAACAGGCCGTCGCCGAGCGTTATCATCGCCCAGTTCTTTTGAATTTCTTCGGGTGAGATGCTCGGGTTCCGATCGCTCAGGCCCGCCGCATGAAGGTGCCGTCCGGATCGATATGCGTCGGCGATCAGTTTCCACTTCCACGCCGAGGGCATACGGCCGTAGCCTTCGGCGATGATTTTTTCCACATGGGGTGGTGTATCCGTGAGTTGCGGCATTTCAGCACCTACCCCATACTCGCTGGTCACCATCAGCTACTGTCACAGTGATTCTACTTCTTCTGGATTGCGATCAAGATCCCAAAGCCTATCGCCGAGAGAGCACCGATGATAAAGCCAATCCGGCTCAGCCGATGCCACCGGCTTGGTCGGCGATTAAGTAGTACGGCGAGTACACCGATGGCGAGGCCGAGGAAGGGAATCAAACCGAGAAGCAGGGAAAGAACGGCGAAGGCACGATTAACGAGTGGGAAATACTCGGATATTGTTTCTTGAAGTTCCTCCCTGGAAAGGTTGGGCAGTTCGTTGACATCACGACTGCTCAATAGATGCGAGCGGCATTCAGGACACACGACCCAAGAGGTGAAATTAGAGATGATTCCGTCCCGTTGCAGCATGTTGTAGGTCTTCGCTTCAACTTCCTGTTCATGGCAAACGGGGCAATCAATAGTCACAATTGGGCCTTTGGATCGTTGATTTGCTTGCATGTGGGTTCCTTAAGGATTAGCACCTGGGTTTGCCGTCGAAGACACTCAAGAACAGCCGATTCAGCGAATAGAACTACTACCGACTGCCTCGCTAGACAAGACCTCCCCCATACTCCGATCCAACAGCCCCAGCATCTCATCCAGTTGCTCGCTCGTCGTTATCAGCGCCGGCCCGAACGCGATCCAGTGCGGGTCGAAGCGGCAGAGTAGTCCGTTCGCCAGGGCTTTTCGGCCGATTTGAACGCCAATGCCGGGGGCCGCTGGAAAGCGCTCTTTGGTCTTCACGTTCTTGACGAACTCGATCCCCATCAAGAGGCCCTTGCCGCGGATGTCGCCGATGATGCCGTATTTGTCGGAGAGCTTCTGGAAACCGGCCCGCAGGCGCTCGCCTTGTTTGCGGGCGTTGCCGCAAAGGTCGCGTTCGATGATTTCGCTTAGCACCGCGATGCCGACGGCACACGAAAGCGGGTTTCCTTCGAACGTATGCCCTTCGACAAAGCCGGGGTTGGTGGCGATCGGGCCCCAGAAGGCGTCGGCGATCGGCTTGCGCGTGATCATCGCCGAGAGCGGCGCATAACCGCCGCTGAGGCCCTTCGCAGTGCAAATCACATCGGGAATGACATCGAAGGTGTTCGCGGCAAACATGTTCCCCGTGCGGCCCATGCCGGTGATAATCTCATCGAAAATCAGCAGGATGTTATGCCGAGTGCAAACTTCGCGAAGAATCTTTAGGTACTCTGGTGGCGGGTCGATGATGCCGCCGGTGTGGCCGATCGGCTCGACCATGACGGCGGCGACCGTGGAAGGATCTTCCATCTCGATGACGTCATTCACGAGCGTCGCACAGGTGATTTCGCACGACGGATACTCCTTCCCGAACGGGCAACGATAACAGGTCGGCGGGAATACGTGAATGAAACCGGGTGCCAGCGGTTCGTTCACGGACTTGCGGCTTTTCAGGCCCGAGGCCGACAGCGAGCCCATCGTCGAGCCGTGCCACGACATGTAACGGCTGAGGATCTTGAACTTGCCGGGATTGCCGGTGAGCTTGTGATATTGCCGAGCGATCTTGATGGCGGCCTCGGTCACTTCCGAACCGGCCGACTCGAATTTGACGGTGTTCAGGTCGCCCGGGGCGATCTCTGCAATCATGTTCGCCAGTTGCACGGCCACGGGGTTCGTCCCGTGCATCGGCGGCGAGAAGTGCAACGTGTCGAGTTGCTTCTTCATCGCCTCGATCACCCGGCGGTTGTTGTGGCCGACCGAGACGGTGTAGATCCCCGAGAGGGCGTCGAGATAACGCTTGCCGTGGTTGTCCCAGTAATGCACGCCATCGGCCTTGGCCATCAAGAGCGGGCTCTTCGACCACTCGGCCATCTGGTCGCGGACGAATATCTGCCGGAGAAAACGCTCCTCGGAGGCCTGGGCGTCGGTGATCAGGTCGGGAATAGTGGTTGCCATGAAAGGAGAGGTCCTATTAATGAGCAAATCGAGATTCTGATCGCGGAGTCTTTGAACGGCCTTATCCGTCACCTTCGTGTCGCCGAGGTCGATCACTCGCAACGACTTGATGCCGTGCAAGTTGTCCAATCCTTCGTCCACGATCGGAGCAGAACGCAGGCGCAAGTGGTTCAAATGGGTCATTTCTTGCAAGTGAACGAAGCCGGTACCGGTCACTTTTGTCTCTTCCAGGGTGAGGCCAGTTAGGTTCGTCAGTTTCTTCAGGTGAACCAAGCCGACATCAGTGACGTTATTGCCACGCAGGCCCACATAGTTGAGTTGGATCAGATCCGCGAGATGTTTTAAGCCAGCATCGGTGACACGAGTATGGCCCATCGGGACCGATTCAAGATCGGGGAAGTTCTTCAGAACCTTCAACGCCTCGTCGCCGATGTCCGATTCGAACAGGTTCAGCCACTTCAGCTTCGTAAGTGGCTGAAGGTGCTTCATCTCGGCATCGCCGAATTTCTTGGTGGCGGCAGACACTTCCGTGATCTCGGGAAACTCGCGCAAAAGCGGAAGCACCTTGTCGAGTTCCATGACGTCGTTGAGATAGATGGCCCGGAGCTTGTCGCCGTCGAACTGCAACCGAGCACCGGACGCCTGGAAAATCTCCAGCACTCGGCCGCGATACAGTTTGAGAATTTCACGGGCCGGTTCGCGGGCCGCCGACTTGGAATTCGCCAGTCGGCGAAGGGCTTCGCGAGTAGCCAGCATGGAGGCTTCGGACCCGCCGAAAGCGAGATCTTGCAGAATCTTCATCGCTCGATCGGACACTTCGGCCGATCCCGTCTCGGCCGCGTTCGCCAGCGGTTCAATGGCATCCGCTCCCGCCGCCAGCAATTTCTTCGCGGCTAGCGTTCGCACGCGGTATTGCGAATGATCCAGTTCCTTGATCGCCTCGCGGATCTCTTCCTTCGCGGGCGTCGACACCGGGCCCGGCGCAGCCAACCCCGGGTGCGTGATGAACAGCAGCACGGCGGCTGAACAGATCTGCTTCATCATGCGAGCCTCCAAAAAAAGAAATGAACCACAGAGGCACAGAGAGCACAGAGAAGACACGCTTTTATCGAATTCTTTTCTGTGTTCTCTGTGCCTCTGTACTACTCATTCCGAGATTCTTGCTTTCGTAACACAATTTTCTTATCGGATTGAACGAGTCGTCGCGCGAGTCTCCGGAAGCCTCCGACTCGCGGCTAAACTGGTTTTCTCTGTGTTCTCTGTGCCTCTGTGGTGAAGAATTCTTTGGCTGCGGGTTGCCCGCGCTGTGGTTCAATTTCTTTGCGCTTTCTAGACTTTTCTGTCAATCATTCAAATACGCGAGGGCGGTCATGGCGTACAGCGTGGCGACGCGGACCATGTCGTCGATGTCGATCCATTCGTTGACCGTGTGCTGGCCGCCGGCCCGGGGGCCGTGCGTAATGGCCGGAAGGTTCGCCAGGCCGAAGAATGCGTTGCCGTCGTCAACGAATTGCTTCGGACCGGTTTTTAGGGGCTTGCCGTTCATGTTCGTGTAGCTCTGCTGGAAGGCCGCGACGATCGGGTGCGTGAGATCGAGGCGGAACGGATCGCGAATGTGCTTCCACTCGCAATCGACCGTGACCCCACGGTCCTTCGCCAGATCGGCCAAGAGACCGTGAAAGCTCGCTTTCACGTCGGCTCGCTCTTCGACGTTCAGCCAGCGCCGCGTTCCTTCCAGCATACACTCTTGCGGATACTGGTTGAAGATCTCGCCGCTGTGGATCTGGCCGACGAAGACGCTCGCGGTCCCCGCCACCGGATCGGTCTGCGTTTTGATCGCTTCGCCGAGCTTGCCAAGCCTCTGCACGAGTTCGGCCCCGGCGGCGATGACGCTCGGTTCGTCTGGCCGCATCACTTCGTGAATCGGCGCCCCAGGCCTGCGGACATGGACCTTCCAAGTGGCCGAACCTCGCCCGGCCAACGGCAGATGATCGGTCAACGGCTCGGGAAGCAGCACCGCGTCGCCGTGAATGCCCGCGCGGATGAGGGTATCGAGTTGCTCGCCCAGTCCCCACGGTGCCTCGTGAAGGTCGTGAGCGCAAAGCAGGATGCCGCCCTTCTTGAGCAGGCCGCTATCGCGCACCGCTCGCAGGGCCTCGATGGCCGTGGCTACTCCGCCCTTCATGTCGCAAGAGCCGCTCCCCTTCAGCAGATTCCCTTCCACGGAAGGCGGCACGTACGGCAAATGGACGACATCGAGATGCCCGTTGAATTGCAGACAACGACCGGGCACGCCCGATTCGTGACGGACGAGCACGGCCGGAGCGGTCGGGTGATTGCCGATTTCCCGCGTGACGGTGAAGCCATCGGCCTTCAGGATCTCGGCCAATTGATCGGAAACCGCCCCCGCCTCGCCGGTCCGGCTCGGCACGGCGATAAGTTTCTTCGCGGTATCCACAAGCCGTTCGCGATTGACGCGCGCGGCGACGATTTTCTGGTGTTCGGCGGTGATGTTCATGTTCCCTCGAATTCTCGACCGCATCTTGGCGGAGGAAGATCAGTATCGGGGAAAATGAATCGAGGATCAAGCTTCCAATCCGAACTGGCTTGAATCGCCGAAGTTGCCATAGGTGAAGCGATTCAGGAAGCGGAAGCAGGCGATTCCTTCCAAAGCCGAAACCGCCGGCACCCCGATGACACGTATTCGCCGATCGAAACCGAGTTGCGGAATTTGAACTCGAAGCCGATAGAGTGGAAACACTCCCGTGTAAAAGCCTCTCAATTGAACGGAAACGACTCGTTTGCCGCCATAGACAACGCAGTCGTTCTCATCCAGAACGAATTCAAACGGTGATCGAGCCGAACCGCCACCCGTATCCGCCAGAGCATCGCGTGTCGATTGCCGTCCCAAAAATGCGTCGGTCAAGATCACCTGAATTCGAGGTCGGTTGGAAAGCAGCGGCCAAAGAACACGGGCCATCAAGGCATCTCCCAGAAGTACTCGATCTGATTTGGATCCCGGTTCGTGTCAACGATGAATACCCGACGGGGATCGGGCTCAATTTCGTCTAGCATTCGATCGACTTCATCTTCGTCATCAGCGATCGCGACCACTCGACCGTTGGCGATGCCAACAAATTTGCCCACATATGGGGATTGGGGATTGGCCCGCGCTTCAGCTTCGACTTGCTCGGCAAGTCGCTCATTTAGCTTGAGAATTTCCGTGGAAGTCGGCATGACTTGTGCTCCTTGATTCCTTCCTCGATGATACCTATTCCCGCCGAGCCGGACAATATTCTTATGCCTTCCCCAGCAACAAATCCACCACCCAACACCCGCGCACATGCGGCCCCGGGCCTCGGCAGTGATGAATGATCTCGTCGTTGTCGCAACCGGCGTCCATCAGGGCGTCGGCCAGGATCGGCATGCGGTCGAAGGCGCGGTCGTTGTAGATGGCTTGGGCGATGTCGGTGACAGTTAATGTAATCCAATGTGGATCAAGCGTGACAAGGCGAAATGGCAGGGGACCAACAACATCATGAAACAATTGCCGACGGGCTGTCATTTCAGTCGATAAGAGCCTTCCGAATTCAGTATCGGTAAAATCCCTTCCGGCTCCTCTCAATGTACTCCAAGTCGCACAATCCGCCGAATTTCGCATGGCACTCTTCGCAGCCCAAAGTGCAGACTTGTCTGCCGTAGATCCGCCAATATCGGGGATGTAACGTACGCCGCCAATAATCTCCACAGACTGATCTGTCTCGGTTGCTCGGAATTGATCACGAATTGAACGAAGTTCGTCGCTACTGGCCAACTCGTCTGCGTACCTCTCGGCCACTTCAACGGCTTTGCGGCCATCTTCGGAAAGCAACGGCCAAATACTCTTGCAACATGCAACAGCGAACAATCGCATCTTGCGGTCGCTGACCTTGCCATCAATAATCTCGAAGATTTCTCGCCAGTCGGGGCAAGCCAACCACTCTTGTTCCGTCACGGGTTTGTCCTCATGATTTTCCGAGAATCATATCAAGAACCCAACACCCGCGCACGTGCGATCCCGGGCCTCGGCAGTGGTGAATGATCTCGTCGTTATCGCATCCTGCGTCCATCAAGGCGTCGGCCAGGATTGGCATGCGGTCGAAGGCACGGTCGTCATAAATGGATTGGGCAATCTCCACGACGTCCAGCGAGAGCCAACGGGAATTGAACACAATGGGATGATAGGGGTTACCAAAGATATCACGAATGAGAGCACACTGTGCTTTGTTTTCTTCGATTGGAGGTGGAATCAATGAGAATACACCGCTTTCGGATCCCAAGCGGTCGTGTCCGGCATGTGGAATTTCTGGCGGTACATTCATATGGGCAATTGCGCTAGCCGCTTCCCGGCACGTCGTTCTTGCTGCCGCATTGGATGGGGAGAATAGCACCATCGTCGAAACAGCACTGGCTGCAATCATGCGTGCGGCCGTCAAATGGCTGGGATTGAGGCGATATTGGCCACCCAATTCTTGCACCTCTGTTAATTCTCCGCGTTCTTCCAAACGATGCACTTCCGTCTTTCCATCCGCATATAGTTCGGACTGATCGAGAGCGCGAAGGCTCTCTTCACCCAACAATTCACTTATTCGGCGACAGCACGCGATGCCGAGCAGGTTAGTCTTGCGCATGCTCGCCGTGAGATATGGCGAATAATACCGAACCTGCATCTCCATTTTCCATGGATTCGTGCATTCGAACCATTCTTGCTCGGTCATCGGCATGGGCTATCACTTCGCCTTCCCTAAATGCTTCTGAAAATGCCCCGCGATCTTGGTCCACATGCGCTCCATGACCACGGGATCGGGAACTTGATGCGTGAGGCTGGGCAGCGGTAGGACGTCGAAGTCTTTGCCGGCTCGAAACAGGGCGTCGCTCAGTTTAAGTGTGTGGCGGAAGTAGACGTTGTCGTCGGCGGTGCCGTGGATGAGTAGGAGCGGACGGGTCAGTTTGTCGGCCATTTTCACTAGATTGGCGTCGTCGTATACTTTCTGGCTTTCGGGGAGCAGGCCGAGGTAACGCTCGGTGTAGTGGGTATCGTAATCTTCCCAATCGGTGACCGGTGCCCCGGCCACGGCGGCTTTGAACACGTCCGGCCGTTTCAGCACCGCCAAGGCCGACATGTAACCACCGAACGACCAGCCGACGATACCGACGCGGTCCATGTCCATCTGGGGATACCGATTCGCGAGCGCCTTCAATCCCTTGATCTGATCTTCCAGCGGGACGGAGTCAAATTTCTGGTAGATGCTCTTTTCCCAATCGTGATTGCGATTTGGCGTGCCGCGATTGTCGATGGCAACAATGATGAATCCCTGGTCGGCCAGCCATTGCATCAGCAGCCAGGGGCGCATGGCGTCGACGACGCTCAGATGCTTTGGGCCGCCGTAGACATCCACGATCACGGGGTATTTCTTGGTCTTGTCAAAATCGCGTGGTCGAAGGATTGCCGTTTGGAATGACTTCGAATCATCGAAACCCATTCCTTTTTCGTTCGCGGGCGCCCAGTCCTGATGAATCGTCGTCCACACATCGGGTTCAAGTGCAACCGAGGGAAGTTCGGCAATTTCCGTCCCCAAGGGGAAGGAACGCGCCAAATTGGGGTGCGGCTTCGGTTTGTCGGCCCGAAACACCAGGGACCTCGGCATGGCATTGTTGTAGCCCCATGTCAGCACGTAGTGCGAGTCGTCTTGAGACGGAACGGCGGAATAGCTGGTGCAGCTGTCGTGCAAGTAGTAATCGTTGAATTGCTTTGGGAAACCCGTGTCTTCGAGCGCCATTTTTTCAAAGGTCGCTGTTCCCGGCACGGCGTGCCAAACATAGTAAAGACTGCCGCGATCGATGTTGAGATGGAACACTCCGCCGAAACGGTTACCGCTGTCGGTAATACGCCGCGGTTGTCCTCCGGGCCGGCGAACGTAAAGTTCCTTCGCACCGCGAGCGGCATAGTCGATGTAGATCAATCCCTTGCCGTCCTTCGACCAGCGCGGCAGGTTCGGTTCGATCTCGACCCAGGCCGGATCGGTTCTGGTTAAGACGTTGGTTGTTGTTCCCGTCGTGGGATCGACGCTGAAGGTCACTTCATTCTGCTGCTTGCGGTCCTGCACGGTTAAAAGCGGCGTACCAAATTTATCCCATCGGAAGGCCGCGAGATATTCGTATTTCTTGCGATCCCACTCCACCCATAACGTCTCCCCGCCCGCGATGGGAATAATCCCCAACCGCACGCGCACGTTCTTCTTGCCCGGCCGCGGATAATACTGCGGCAACGGCTTTTGATCGGGCTTGGACGGGTCGGCGACGAACCATTGTTCGACAACTTGGGATCGAGCAGCGTTCCCTTGCCGGTTGCCAGTTCTCGCGCTTTGCAGGTCGCGCGATCGAAGATGTAAAGCTTGCCGGAAAGTCCCACTAGGATCTGCTTACCGTCGTCGTTCAGTTGATAGTCGGTGAAGCCGCCGACGCTAATTCGCTGCCGTTCGCGTCGGGCTTTCTCCTCGGCCGTCAGATTTTCCTCGGCCCCTTTCAGCAACGCTTCCGGCGTCAGCAGTTCGCGCGTCTTGCCGCTGGCGACGTCGAATTCGAAGAGGCTCAGCTTCGCCTTTTTGGGCTCGGAACGCAGGAAAAGCACTGCTTTGCCGTCAGGTGTCGGCTTCGGTTTCACTGGCCGACCGAGCATGAAGCCGCGCGTTTCGGCGTAGAGACGAAGGAAGGACGCGTCGAGCGGTTTTTGATCCACGGGTCGTTTCTCATCGGCACGCGCGAAACACGCGGCGAACAAAAGGGAGATGATGATAATGGTTTTCATGAGAAGAGTATATCACGGCGGGATCGTTCAAGGGAGGCTTTTGGCGAGCCG
>JAIOQJ010000070.1 GCA_021413475.1 Planctomycetota bacterium
CGTCGGCGTCACGGACTATGCCGCTGCCTGTGCTGTTCACTCCTCGCTGGCGGCAACGAATTCGCAAATCAAGGCACGCGAGGGTATTCTCATTCGCAATGAGGTAGCGAAGCTTGAAGCGGTTTCCGACGGTCTTTCCAATTCGATAATGATCGTCGAATCGGCAGGCCGGCCGAGCCTCTTTCGCAAGGGAGCGAAGGTTGGCACGCCGCCAACGCAGCGAGTCAATGGTGGCGGTTGGTCACGGCCCGCCTCCGACTTGATCTTCAAGGGATCGACGGCGGATGGGACATCGAGCCCTGGCACTTGCGCGGCGAATTGCACCAACGGCGTTGACACCGGCACGACCGCCTTTCCGCATCCGACATATGGTACGGACGGCACCAGCGAACCGTATTCGTTCCACAGTGCCGGCGTTAGCGCCGTGATGGGCGATAGTTCGGTGCGATTCATTCGGAGTTCGACTAACATTGTCACATTCGCCGCCATGATCACGCGCGACGGCGGTGAAGTGTTTTCAGATGAGTAATCGACGACCTAGCGGGATCGGCATTAAGTTTGGGTGCCGATCCCACTCATTCATTCTTTCGGCCACACGAATGCGATTCCCACGCGATCGGGGGGAACGTTTGCCCCGGTTTGATAGGGCAGAACGATCGGCGACTGGACCTCGGCATTTTCAAACCGCAGACGGGCATGTTCAGGAAGGTCGTCTCCCAGTTTGGCGGCATCCCAAACTAAGACTCCGCCGCGAAACAACATGTCGGCATCGTTCGTCCAAGGAGTGTGGCGTGGCTCAAACGTAAAGTCGCCCATCACACCCGAAGAATAGATGATTGGTCGCTCACTGGAGTAACAACAAACATTGCCCGCCCGCCAGGGTTCGCCGGCCACGATCGATAAAGGCACGGCCGTGCGAGTGTGCCAGCGGCGAGTCACTTCTTCCGCCAGCAATCGACCCGGATAGTTTTTTCGTGTCGGCCTGCCACGCACATAGGGATCGGCAACGGTTTGAATCACACATCCCAGCACCATCGCCGTGGCCACGAACGCCCAAATTCGTCCTGACCATCGCAACCCAACCGGAGGAGCGGATCCGAACCTGGCCAGCAGCCACACGCCCACGGCCGTCCAAAGTGGAGATCCCCATATTTCTCGCAATTGTCGACCCGTCACCGAGGAAATTGTGAGCAAGATAATCAGGGGCCCCCACACGACCCAATCCAAAACCGCGCACTGGGAATAGGAGTGGTTTTGACGGAAACGAAACAAAGGAAGCAGGATTATCAGCACCGGGATCAACAGCAGAACCTGGCTGAGAGCGAACGTCACTGGATGCCTGAAATGGGCCGTCCAGCCGGCGCTCTGAGTTCGCTGGACAACATACTGGAGCGTGACGAACTCATGCCGCACCAACCAGACTACATGCGGCGCAAAGATGGCTAGGGCGATCAGCACGGCGAGGTAGGGACCCGGACGTCGTAGATGGGCGCGAGCTTCGCGGTTAAAGATCGGGAATGCCGCCAGCACGACCAGAAGGATGCCGATGGTGTACTTGCACATGAGGCCCAACCCGACCGCAATGCCGAGCGCCACCCACCAGACGATCGTTCCTGACCGAATCGCGCGCACGAAGCAAAAGATGGTGAGAATCCACGCGGTATCGAGGGCGATGTTGTTGTTGAACTCGGCCGGCTCGCGCGTCAGGTAAATAAGACCGTCGAGACAAATGACCGCAATCAGAGCCATGCTGGGAGAAAAGAACTCATTTCCCAATCGCCAGGCGGCCCAGAGGGCCACCGCAATCAGAAGATAGCTTAATAAGTAGACGCCCCAGACATCGCCGGGCGAAAGCCGTACGAAGGCGGCGGCCAACCAAGCCGGTAGCGGAGGATGTTTCGGATAGCCCCAGGAAAACTGATTCCCCCACGACAACCACTCGATCAGATCGAGAGGGGCGTTCGGAATGGTAAACAGAGCAACGGCAAACCAGACGACGGTTCGCCCGATCAGCCAGCACCAGAACAATCGCCGGCATCGTGAGGCATCCGTTTCTTCGGACGTGGGGCCTGGCAAGGGCGAATCTGTCATGGTTTTTCTCACTCGCGTTACATTCGATTCAGGGCGGCATCGTATCAACTTCCCGTGGTTGGTTCAAATGAATGCCGAACCGTGAAACCCACAAAACGCACAAAGCCCCCCGTCTTGCGACGGGGGGCTTTTTTGATTCGTCTGGTTACTACTTCTTCGTCTCGTAATACCGCAGCGTCATGTCGTGGACCGGGTCGGTCAGTTCGTATTTGAAGAACAGGCGTTCGATTTCTCGCTTGCCGCTCTTCTCGCCCTGGACGATCATGCCGCGGGCACCTTCGCCGGCCTTCTCGCGGCCCTTGAGGGTCTTCTTCAAGGCGTTGAGGGAGCCAGCTTGGATGTCGGTCAGGTCGAGGGTGCCACGAGCAATGGCGGCCCGGGCGACTTGCGTCTCTTCAAGAACCTGGTTCACTTCGATGGTCGGGTCTTCCTTCACCACACTGCCTTTGAAGGTGGCCATGCGGAAGGTTCCCGCGTGGGCACCGTAGTAAACTTCGTTCTCGGCCGATTCCTTCGGAGAGAGAACCTTTAACTCGGTCGCCTTGATGTCGCTGGTCTGGAAGCCGGTGATCGTCTGCGCGGGACGCCGTTGTACATGATCGTCAGCTTAATCGGCCCTTCCTTGAACGGGTTCGGCTCGCGAAACATCGGCTTGGGAACATCGGTGTTGATCGCCAAGGCGAAGGTTTGCTGCTCGACAACTTTATCCACCAGCACGGCCCGGGGGAAGCGATTGCCTTTATCTTTCTTTGCGGAAGCGAAGGCTTCTTTGTTCGCTTCCGGGGTCACGAGATAGCTGTAACCCGCTTCGGTCAGGATGCGGGGGGAAGTCTCCATCACCACTTCGTTGAGAACGTCTTCGATGTCGCCGTCCTTGTTGAAGACCTGGAAGCGGATCGTCGTTTTCTTGAGGTCCTTCGAGATCGTCACCAGGCCCGTGATGAAGGCATTGGCGGCCACCTTGCGCGGGCCCCAGGCCAGGTCGTATTCGCTGGTGAAGAACGCCTTGCGGCCTTCTTTCGTCAGATGGTTGGCCCGGACATTGTTATCCTTCGACACGGTTCTGCTCGCTTGCTGAATGACGCCCATATCCTCGTCGGGATTGTTGAGCACCATGGCGACTTCGAGCCGATTGGCGAGGCCGAGATTGATCTCGCCCACGTTGTCGCTCGGAGGAGCGTCCCCCTTTTTGACCAGGAACTTCAGAACGCCGACGTTCTGGTAGTTCTTGGAGCGGACATACTTGATGAGTTCGGGAGCCTGCTTGCGCAGCATCTCGTCGAGATTGTCCTGGATCGGTGCCTCGTCGGCCTTCTTGGGGTCGGCCGCTTGGGTCGACGCGGAGCAAAAGGCTCCGGCCAGCAGTGCGAAGATCGCCAGGCGATCTATCTTGAGACGGTTCATGTTTCGTTCCTTTTCCGTGAAAGTTACCAGTTGAGTTTTATCGATTAAGTGGCGAGCCGAGCCGCGTAAGCGGCCGGGTGACGCCAGGAAAATACGTTTGAACCACAGAGACACAGAGGCACAGAGAGAATTCGGAAGGTAGAGAAACCTCTCTGTTCGTTTGCTGTCTCTTCTCTGCGTTTTCTCTGTGCCTCTGTGTCTCTGTGGTTCAATTTCTTAAAAGCACCCGGCCGCTTACGTGGCTCGGCTCGCCTTTTTTATTTCTTACCGATCGGATACTTCTCGGGTTGCCTCGGGAAGCAGATCGGGTTTTGGTCGTACTCGTCTTTCCCGGCCTGCTTGAGCAATTCCGGCAGGCGGTTGCGGACGTAGCGGAAGAGTTCTTCGGCATCCAGTTGGCCGTCTTTGCTCGTGTCCGCCTTGCCCATTTCGGAGCCCAGTGCCTCCATGACCGCGTAGGTGAACAGGCCGTTCTTGAATTTTTCGTGTTCGAATGCCTGTTCCTGTTGATCGCAGGCGGCGATGATCGTCAGGCCTTTGCCGTTGGGTGCCATGCCGCGAACCTGGTTGGCCGAGGCCGCCTCGCCGCTATGGCAGGCATCCAGAAGAACCAGCTTCCGGCAGGGGATCTGGGCGAGTTTGTCGATCAGGAGTTCCGTTTCGATCCCTGTCTGACTATGATTTTTACGGTCGTAATCCGGACAACAGAAGACAAATATACCCGGTTTCGGGGCTTCTCCCTTCGCGACAGTCGGGCGCACATAGTCACCGTGGCCGGAGAGGAAGACGATCAGCAAGTCGTTGGGCTGGGCCGTTTTCGCCAGGGCATCGAGGCTATTGAGCACTTCTTGCCGTTTGGCTTTCACATCGAGAATTTCCAAGGAGTTCCCCTTGGGGAAGAGCTTATTCGGGCCCTTGTGCTTCTGCCAACTCTCGTGAAGGGTGATGGCGTCGTTGACGGCACTCTTGAGATCGCCGAAGGCTCGGCCGCCGTCGGGATTCTTCACCTTCGAATTTTCGTAGGTATTGATGCCGACGAAAAGCCCAAGCATCTGAGCTTCCTGGGGTTTCACCTTGGCGTCGGCCATCACGAACGCCTCGCCGCGGCCGCCGAGCTTATTGAACGTCTGGAGCGTTATCTGGTTCTGGCCATCGCGAAGCTTGTTCGCGGGGATCGTGATCTTCTGCTCGAACTTCTGGGCGTTCGGTGACCAGGTCTCGAATCGGAAGTCGTTCACCCAGAGTTCCACTCGCTCCGGAAGCAGATCGGGGTTCGTTCCGCGTTGGCTCACTTTGAGCGTCAGTTCGAAACCGTTCGGCCCGAGGACCGGCTCACGCGGCTCAATGACGATCGGGGCCGGTTCCATCGCTCCAAAGTTGATCGCCAACTTCTTCGGGCCGTACCAGCGATCGATGGCCGCGCCCAGGTCCTGATTCGTCAACAAGGGCAATACGATGTGCGGCTTGTTGAAGTTCTCGCGGAACTGCTCGGCCCGGTAAAACTTGGGCGTGCCGTCCAGCGTCGGATGATTGACGTGCCAGCCGACCAGGTAATCGCCGTTGGTCGAGGTATGGTACGCGGATGTCTTCCACATCCAGACGATCCAGTCGGTCAGGGCATTCTTCTCGTCGAACGACGGGAAGAAACGCCAGAGCGGCCGACGCGGAAGAGAGGTCACCTGTTCGCGAAGATTCTCTTTGCCGCCCCGTTTCCAGCCAATGTGCAGGAACGTCCCCGGGGTCGGGTCCTTGAGTTTCGCGAGGGCGTCCTCAGCGGTTCCCTTGGGTGGGCCGTAACGGCCGTCATGCTTGCCGCTGCGGTTGAATACAGGAGCGTCAGTGCCGACGACCAAGAGAACGATCTCGTCGCCTTCGATCAATCCCATCTCCCAGGCCGGGCTGCCGACGTCGAGTTTCTTCACCGTCAGCTTGCCGTTCTCGATTTCGACACCCGCCCCGAAACGCGGATGGTATTTCCAATCGACGGCACTCCAGCCCGCGACCGTCTGGTCGGTGCCGCTGGTGATGAACCATTTCTGATCCTTCGAAGGGGCGATCGACATCACCTCCCCCGAATGACCGACGCCGATGAAATGGCGAGTCGCACCGGCGTCCGTCAGGTTGTACATGCTCCAACCGTAATAGTGGCCGACGATCACGCGTGTCGGCTGATCGGCCGTCGCGTTCAAGAACGTGTAGCAACGCGGAGCCTCGTCGCGATCGGGATTCAACGGCAGGGCGTGCTTGAGGCTCTTCGCGGCATGAACGGCATACCAGATGAAGCGATTCGTTGATGAAGGCTCGATGCTCCAGCCATCCGCGGTGGAAAGCGGTTCGACCCAGTCGGCTTCGGCCTTCAACGGCTTGCCACGGGTCAGGTCGAAGGCCAGATAGTTGCCGGTGCCGCGTTTGTTCGGGTCAGTCGTCTTCGAATCGCGGGCGGGCTGATAAGCGATGCTCGCCCCCGAAGTCGAGACGCGAACGCCCCAGATATTCCGGCCGGTGCCGCGAATCACGCTGACGGGCTTCTCGACATTGGCGAGATCCCAGAGCGTGACTTCATGGTTCTCCCCACCCGCGACGGCCAAGCGTCCTTGGTCATCGAAAGCCAACGCCTCGGCACGGTGCGAGTGTTTCGGGCCAGCCGCCGCTTTGAGTTCCTTTGCTGCCGTCGGATTGTCGAAGAGGACGATCCGATCGTCGGCATCCATTGAGAATTGAGCACCTTTCACCAGCGTGCCGATGGTCGCCGCGAGTTTTTTCGTGTCGCGATCGAAGGCGAGAGCCCGGACGTACTCGCGCTCGTTGAGTATATGCACCTTCTTCTCTTCGGTGCGAAGGTTGTAGAGGACGATCACGGGGTCGTTGCCGCCGACAGCCAGCCACTCGCGATCGTTGGCGAGCACGGCCCGGAACACGGGGGAATCTGACGTCTCGCCGATGAACATCTTCCCCTTATCGCTGGCTGTCTGTTCGAACTTGTCGAGTTCCCAGGCCTGGATCTGGCCCGTCTGCGATACAGAGAGAATACGGCCGCTTTTAAGGAACGCGACCAGACGGATGCGATTGAACTCGCCGGCCTTGCCGTCGGCCTTCCGGCCGACCTGCTTACCGACCCGCTTGGGCTTCTCGCCTTTCTTCCAAAGCCAGACGCTGCCGTCGGCCGTGCCGAACGCGACCGATTTGCCATCGGGTGAGAACGCGGCCGACATAACGGCGTAAAAGTTTTCACCCGGCTGGGCCGACTCGGGATAGGTGATCTCCTCGATCTCGCCGGTTTTGCGGTTGATCAAGGCGACGGTACTCGAGCGAAGCCCGAAGCCGCCGACGACAACGCGCTCGGCATCCGGGGAAATCGCCAGGGCCTTGATGCCGCCCCGCTGCTCCCGCCACGAAGGCCAGCGGAGCGATTGCATATTCTTCGCATCCAGGCCCACGGCAGCGCTTGGCCAGTAACGGACGATTTTATCGTCCCCAGCGGCGAAGAGGAATTTGCCGTCTTCGCTATAGAGAAGGGCGTCGCAAGTCGCCGTACGGC
>JAIOQJ010000749.1 GCA_021413475.1 Planctomycetota bacterium
GGATCATCCACGAGGGTAAGCGGAAACGCGAACCCCGGGCCAGCAAGCGATTCTCCGGATCGCGTTCCTGTAACTCAGGCGTCACCTTCGACGATTGCCGATACGCCGCGCTAGTGACGATTAACCGGTGCATCTGCTTCACGTCCCATTTCTGTCGCACGAACTCCGTCGCAAGCCAATCGAGCAACTCAGGATGCGACGGTTGCTCGCCCTGCCGGCCGAAGTCCTCGACGGTCTTGACCAGGCCGGTGCCGAAAAACGTCTGCCAGTAACGGTTCACCGTCACGCGTGCCGTCAACGGATGCTTCGGGTCCATCAGCCATTGGGCCAGGGCCAGCCGATTTTTCGGAGCGTTTTCCGGTAACGCCGGCAAGCAATCGGGAACGCCGATCGACACCTTGTCGCCTGGCTTGTTGTAGGCTCCGCGCACCAGGATAAAGGTGTCGCGCGGTTTCGGTAACTCGTCCATGATCATCACCCGCGGCAACTTGTTGTTGAAACCGTCACGCTCGACGATCGCGGTATCCAGCTTCTTCAGTTCCTTCGAATAGCCGGGTTCGCTCTTCTGGAAGTAGGCGATCATCTCGCGAAGCTTGAGACTCGTCCGCTGGGCCGGCGCCTTTTTCAATTCTTCGAGGATCGGCATCGGCAACTTGGAGATGGCCTCGGGAGTCTTGGCTTTTTTGTCGTTCAGTCCCGGAAACAAAGTTTTTTCGAGTGCCGCCAATTCGGCCCCGGTTTCCTGAACTTTCTTGCCAAATGTCGCCGCCATCGTCTTTTCTTCGTCACTGACAAAATCGATCACCGGCGTTCCCTGTCCCGCTCGGCCGCCGCCGTTTTCGGAAGAGTTGTTGAAGTAGGCGTATAGCTGGTAATACTCGCGCTGGGTGAACGGATCGAACTTGTGATCGTGGCAGCGAGCGCAGCCAACGGTCGCGCCCATCCACACGGTGGTCATGGTTTCGACGCGGTCCATCACGTTCTCAACGCGAGTCTCTTCCGCGATCCGGCCGCCTTCGCCGTTGTGCATGTTGTTGCGGTTGAAGCCAGTCGCGATCTTCTGGCTTTGCGTGGCGTTGGGCAAAAGGTCGCCCGCCAGTTGTTCGATGGTGAACTGGTCGTATGGCATGTTGTCGTTGAGTGCCTTCACTACCCAGTCGCGCCACGGCCACATCGTCCGCTCGGGATCGCCCTGATAGCCGTTGGTGTCGGCATAGCGTGCCGCGTCGAGCCAATCCCAGGCCATTCGTTCGCCGTATCGCGGCGAGGCGAGCAGGCGGTCGACCACCTTCTCGTAAGCGTTTGGCGATTGATGATTGAGAAACGCTTCGGTCTCTTCCGGCGTCGGCGGCAGGCCGGTCAGATCGAGCGTCACCCGGCGGAGCAGCAGTTCCTTCGCGGCCTCGGGCGACGCCTTCAATCCTTCTTTCTCGAGCCGAGATAGGATGAAATTGTCGATCGGATTGCGGATGACCGCTTTCGGATCTTTGACTTGCGGAACCGCAGTTCGAGTGGGTGCCACGAACGCCCAGAGCCGTCCCCAGGCGGCACCTTCGTCGATCCAGCGGCGAATCATGTCGGCCTGTTGCGGCGTCAACTTGCGGTTCGACTTCGCCGGCGGCATCTGCTCGTTGGGATCCTTGCTGCCGATCCGGCGGACCAGTTCACTTGACGTACTCTTGCCCGGCACGATCACGGGATCCTTCGTGCGCAGAGCCCCGTCCTGCGTATCCAGGCGCAGCTTCCCTTGGCGAGCATTCTGGTCCGGCCCGTGGCACTGAAAACAATTCGCGGAGAGAATCGGCAGAATATCACGGCCGAAGTCGATCTTGTCGGCGGCACGTGCGCTGCCGAATGGCCAGAGCGCAACTAGGGCGACTGAAAGCGTTCGAATGGTGAGTCGGGTCATTGGTCAACCAAGTGCGAAACGGGGAGGGTGCAGGCAGATAGGTTATTGTCGCATTCTTCCGTGTGCTTGCAATGGATTTTGGGCGAATGATGAGCGGAAGCGGTAGGGCTTCGCCTAACTTCCCGATTCGCTTTGATGACGGGCCAAGCCAATCCGCCGGCGAGCCAGGTTGCGTAAGCTCCTGGAGGACCGTAAGCCAAACGATACAATCTTCCAGGAGCTTACGCAACCTGGCTCGCCAAGCTCTTGTAGGATGTGTTCTTGGCCCAGAAGTAGAGAAAAGTTAGTGCAAGATCTGAATTTTATCGAATGTGTCGCAGAACGAGACATCGACCTACTCCTTCTCGAAGAGTTTCACGTCTCGGCCGATTTTCGCCTCTGGTTTTTCGCTCAGGTGTTCGGTGCAGAATGTCGCTGCGGTCAGTTTCTTGAAGCATGCCATTCGGTGAGTGACGCTATCCTCGGCGAAACCGATTTGCTCGTTCTCTTCGCAGATGGT
>JAIOQJ010000707.1 GCA_021413475.1 Planctomycetota bacterium
GAGCAAGTTGCCGCCTCTGCCAAGCAAACCACCAAAATCCCTAGCGCCACGATTCGCTTTGCCGGCGACTAGGGCGACGGTATGCAGATCACGGGCGATCAGTTCACCCGCACCACCGCTCTCCTCGGCAACGATATCGCCACGTTTCCCGACTATCCGGCCGAAATCCGCGCCCCCAAGGGAACGCTGGCTGGCGTGAGCGCTTTCCAGGTTCACTTCAGCAGCGAAGACATCTTCACGCCCGGCGATCAGCTCGACGCCCTCGTTGTGATGAATCCGGCCGCTTTGAAGACAAATCTCGGTGACCTCCGCAAGGGCGGCATCCTGATTTGCAATTCCAACGGCTTCGAAAAGAAAGACCTCGAACTCGCCGGTGAGACCGAAAACCCGCTGCACTCGCAGGTACTGGAAGACCAGTATCAGATGTTCAAAGTGCCGATGACGGACATCGTCTCCTTGGCTTTAAAAGAGCTCAAGGCCGCTGGCATGTCGATGAAAGAAGTCGAACGCTGCAAAAACTTCTTTGCGCTCGGCCTCGTGTATTGGCTGTATGGTCGCGATATGGAGTCGACGCTCCGCTTTTTGCAGTCCAAGTTCGGCAACAAGCCGCAGATCCTGGAAGCGAATACCAAGGCTCTCACGGCCGGTTGGAACTATGGCGAAACCACAGATGCCTTCGTCAGCAATTACCGGATCGATCCAGCCAATCTGCCGCCGGGCAAATATCGCGACATCAACGGTAACCAGGCCATGGCTTGGGGCCTGATGACCGCTGCCAAGTTGAGCGGCAAGGAATTGTTCCTCGGTTCGTATCCGATTACGCCTGCCAGCGACATTCTGCACGAACTGGCGAAGTTCAAGCACATGGGTGTGCGAACGTTCCAAGCCGAAGACGAAATCGCGGCGATCACGTCAGCGATTGGCGCTTCGTACGGTGGTGCCATGGCGATCACCACGTCGAGCGGCCCTGGCATCGCACTCAAAGGCGAAGCGATCGGCTTGGCGGTGATGCTCGAAATTCCGCTGCTGATCATCAACGTGCAGCGTGGCGGACCGAGCACCGGTTTGCCCACGAAAACGGAACAGGCCGACTTGTTCCAAGCCATCCTCGGCCGCAACGGCGAATGCCCGCTGCCGGTGATCGCGGCTCGTGGCCCGGGTGATTGCTTCTATGTGGCTCAAGAAGCCTGGCGGATTTCGACCCGCTTCATGTGCCCTGTGATTGTTCTTTCGGATGGTTACATCGCCAACGGCAGCGAGCCGTTTATGATTCCGGAAATGAAGAATCTCAAGCCGATTCCCGTCACGCATGCTCCACCGCAAGAGCCGGGCACCAAGTACCTGCCGTACAAGCGTGACGAATACCTGTCGCGTCCCTGGGCGCTCCCCGGCACGAAAGGCTTGATGCACCGCATCGGCGGTCTCGAAAAGCAAGACGTGACCGGCAACGTCAATTACGAGCCCGACAATCACCAGCACATGACCAATGTGCGGGCGCAAAAGGTTGAAAACGTAGCTCTCGAAATCGGCCCGCAAGAGGTCGAAGGACCAGCGACCGGCGATGTGCTGGTGCTGAGCTGGGGTGGCACGTATGGTGCTTGCCGCACCGCGGTCGAAGCCTGTCTCGCCCAAGGTCACAAGGTCGCCCACGCTCACCTCCGCTGGGTGAATCCGTTCCCCAGCAACTTGGGCGAGATCTTGAAGAGCTACAAAAAGGTGATCATTCCCGAGTTGAACATGGGCCAGCTCCGCACGCTCATTCGTTCGAAGTACCTAGTCGATGCCCTGGGCTTCAACAAGGTGAAGGGACGTCCGTTCACGATTGCCGAACTGATCGGCGTGATCAAAGAAAACTTGCCGAAGTAGCCTGTCGCGTTTTTCGCTGACCGCTTCGCTTACTCAATACATTCATTCAACCGTTAGAGATACCAACTACCATGGCCAACGACATTGCTCCCACTCTGACTGCTGCTGATTTTGCCAGCGACCAAGACGTCCGCTGGTGCCCCGGTTGCGGCGATTATTCGATTCTCGCCCAGATGAAAAAAGTGATGCCCCAGCTCGGCATCTCGCGCGAAAATATCGTGTTCATCTCCGGCATCGGCTGCTCCAGCCGGTTCCCGTACTACATGAACACTTACGGCATGCACAGCATTCACGGCCGGGCTCCAGCGATTGCCACCGGCCTGAAGTGCGTGCGACAAGACTTGCAAGTCTGGGTGGTCACCGGCGACGGCGACGGTTTGTCGATCGGCGGCAATCACTTTTTGCACCTGATGCGCCGCAACGTCGACTTGAAGATCCTCCTCTTCAACAACCGCATCTACGGTTTGACCAAGGGTCAGTACTCACCTACGTCGCCGCTCGGCAAGATC
>JAIOQJ010000708.1 GCA_021413475.1 Planctomycetota bacterium
TCCGCATTTCTGTTGATGGGGACAACGGGGACAGTGCATCGGCCCAGGATTCGGGGGAAAGGCTCCTTTCTGAATGGCATCCCAAGTTGCTTCCACGGTCCGACGGGTATGAGCCAAGAGCGCTGGCGTCACATACACCTGATGCTCGGTCAGGACTGGCTTCTTGGCTTTGGTCAGGACGGCGAATTTGAGATGCACCGGCCGGCCGGCGGCCAGATCACAGATCAGTTCGTGATAGATGAACAACTGCGGAGCCGACGCCAATAGCTTGGCGGTTCCCCAGCGGCTCCGTGCAGTCTTGAAGTCGGTAACCACCAATGCTTCATCGGTCTCAATCAGCAGATCGAGGCGGGCGACGAAGTCCGGGCACCTTGATGAGAAGCTCCCTCGCCGGATCTCCTCGATGCCGATCAGGCGACCCGCTGGCCGTGCGAACGGACTGGCCTGAAACACCTTCAGCATGCGCTCCGCGAGCGTCCCGATGGTGTTCAGGCCTTCGCCCTTGTTGAACTGGATCGGTTTGCGCTCGGCCCGCCAGCCATCCCAGAAGCAGCCGAGCAGAATATCCAAATCCGGGGGCGGTACTCCTTCCATGATCGCCATGAAGTGTGCTTCGACGGCTCGATGTAACGACGTGCCAAACAGCAGACTCGACGAGACGGACTCGTCGGGCAGCCGCTGCACGTACCGATAGTCGAACAATCGGGGACAGGTCTGAAACGCCCGGATGGCTGAATAGCTGAGATGATCCAAAGAGATGGCATGGGGGCGGCGCTCGAGTAGCGGGAGCGGCCGGCTCACGTGTAGGACCCCGAAGTCTCGTCCGATCTCTTGAGTGAGTCGATGAGCGCACTGGCATCGCTGATCGACAACTCTTCGGCCTTGCCGACCCGGTAATCGTCGCGGAGCAGCTTGTCGAGATCCACGCTCAACCGCTGAGCGATGGCCCGAATGGCACGCACCTGCGATGTCGTAGCCGGTCGCGGCTTCGCCGAGCCGTTGCGCGGTGCCGAGTGACCGTTGCTGCCATTGCCGTTGCCATTCGGCTTGGGCGGCGGCGTGTGCGAGGGGACATAGCCATTGCCATTCCTCGTCGGCGTCGGCTCGGTCCCGCTGTGCGTCCCCAATTCCTCGTCGAGGGATGAACGAACCAGTTGGAACACCTGGCGGATCCGCTCCTGGAGCTTGCCCGGGTCCGAAGCCAGGGCGCTTTCGACCTCCAGTTCAAGATTGACGCTCGCACCGTGCGAACCGTAGTTGGCGTCACCGACCTTGCGATTCAAGCCGATGTTGAGTTTCAGAGGCATGGAGATTCTCCTGAGATGGATGGATCTATCGAATGGGCTGGCAACCAATGGTTTTCCAGCCAACACTGTTCGGCCGCCAGCGCATCCGAACGTCGAGCGAACGGCCCTAGGCGAGGGCCACCGACGGGGAGCAACTCGGCCCACCACGCCCCGGACTCGTCCGGCTCGACATGGCTGGCACGGGTGATCGTCAGGGAACCCAGCGTTCTCAGATCGATGGCTTCGCCGTAAACGCAGCGAATTCCCCCCGTTGGGTCAATCACGAGGTTCATGGCTCGCTCCGTTGGCGGACGGCCGAACGATCCGCCGCCGTGGCCGATCGACTAACATGCCGTCCAGGGTGGCTTGCA
>JAIOQJ010000709.1 GCA_021413475.1 Planctomycetota bacterium
CGTCGTAATTGCATGTGTCGGTGTGAGTCCACTGTTGTTCTGGAGCACCCCGAGTTGCGGGTTCTGGTTAACGATGTTGCCGCTGATCAAATTGACAGTTCCGGGAGGGGCCACCTGGAACAACGTATTACGGGCGTTGACCGTGCCGCCGGACTGACTGACATCGCTACCCGCCCCCGCGAGGGAGACGAGATGGTTGTCGGCAAGGATCGAATTATCGAGAGTGACCGCTCCACCTTCGACATTGAGGCCGCCCCCCACGCCTGCCACGGCGACGTTCCGAGCGATCGTGCTACTCACGACGTTCACGATCTGGGCCGTGTTGAGGACGCTAATTCCGCCACCGTTCGTCGCGGCAGAATTGCCTGAGATCGTGGAGTTGATGATGCTTGCTTTGCCGCCCGCGACGACGGCGATGCCGCCGCCATCCACCGTCGCACCGATCGTGGTATTTCCCGTCACCGTGCTATTTCGCAGGACCAGATTGTCATTCGTGCCATTGTTGCCGGCCGCGTCCGCAACCCGAATGCCGCCGCCGAAGCCCGCGACCGAGCCACCTGTTATAGTTGTCGAGTTGATCGTCAGGCGGCCGTCCGTGATGTTGAAGATCCGGAAGGCCGGGGCCGCGCCGGAACGGGCGATCGTCGCGCCATTGCCATTCAGTGTTATGGTGTTCGCGGGATTCGCACTGTCCTGAACAACGTCCGGGATCGCGGCGTTCAGCGTGTAAACCGTGTTCGGCGCGAGATTAATGACGTCAGCCTGATTGTTCGTGTTCGCTGTCGTGAACGCGGCAATGAGCGCCGTGGCGTCGGCCGGATTAAAAATCGCCGGGCACTCGCGTTCTTCGAGAATTTCAAGTCGCGGACGGAAGCCGCGTTCCTCTTTCCACATAGAGGGCTTTCGGCTGAACATCGCGATCCATCGCTGGATGGTCGTAGCAATCATCCCAACTCCCAGGGATCACCCGCAAAAGAATGGCGGCAGCGCCTCCGTTCGCTTCCGCGATGTTCTTGTTGCGACAGATGTAATATCTGCGCTACGGAGGGGGAAACTTGACGATAATTCGGTAATTAACGATCGTCCCGGAAGCTCTGGTAGCCGGGGTAAGATCGGCCCGTACCGGAAAGGAAATGCGGCTGCCATCCCATGCTCGGGATTGGTCGGGAACGCGCGATTCCTTCGCTGCGGTGAGGGAATAACCTACCTCCATCATCGTCCCGTGGGAGTTTGGAATGCGTAGAGAGAGTGGGAACTTCTACCCCAGTCTTCGGATTCCTCCCCAACGATGCGGATTATCCGAACGCTGATTGGAATCTCCATGATCGGAAGAGTTTTCGTGAGATGCATTCTCGTCTGGTGCATCGACCGCGTTACGCGCGCGCATTCAGAAAAATTAAAAAAGCGATCTGAACACACGTCAACTAGAACCTGGCGAGTCGGGCTGCGGCAATGGATCTAAATTCTTGCAAATTCAACATGGTTGGACGCTCGACATACCCGAAGTCACCCAAATTCGGTTTGGTTGGCCGGAACATCCTACCTATTCCCCCTCCAATCGTTTCGATTGGACTTCGGCCCAACCGTGTTTTACTCTTACCTCATAACTTCACGATCTGTAATCGTCGGACGCCGATGCCCGATTGGTAGCGATACAGTTTGCTTGGAATGTAATTCGAAGCTCGAGGAACGCCTTGGGCCCAACTCAAGAGGAAGTCGTTGCGTGAACGACACTGTGGCCTCCAGGAACCGTAATGAACTGGTTGCGTGAAGCCGACGCCGAACCGTTGCCGGGCTACCGGCTCATCAAGCCGCTGGGTACCGGCGGTTTCGGCGAGGTTTGGCTCTGTGAGGCACCCGGTGCCATCCATAAGGCGATCAAATTCGTCTACGGCAACCTCCATGCCGAGGATGGCGGTAATATTCGGGCCGAACAAGAATACCGGGCGCTGCAGAAAGTCAAAGAAGTTCGCCATCCCTTCGTGCTGAGCATCGAACGCATCGATATTTGCGACGGCGAGCTCGTGATTGTGATGGAGTTGGCCGAGAAGAGCCTTCATGATTGCTTGGTCGAGGAGCAAGAGGCCGGCCATTTAGGGATTCCGCACGACGTTCTGATTAGTTACCTGTCCGATGCCGCCGATGGGCTCGATTATTTGATCGAACGATTCGGTTTGCTCCATCTCGATGTCAAACCTCGCAACCTTTTTCTGGTCGGCAATCATGTCAAGGTGGCGGATTTCGGGCTCGTGAAGAACTTGGAACGGCAAAGCAGCTCGGGCCTGATGGGCGGCATGTCGCCCATGTATGCCGCGCCGGAAACCTTCTCCGGCCAGATGTCCAAGCACAGCGATCAGTACAGTCTCGCGATTGTTTACATGGAGCTCCTCACGGGGCAACGGCCATTCAACGCCCGAACGATCCGACAGCTTGCTTTGCAGCACATGAGCGAGGAACCCGATCTTCGCGCCCTACCGGAAGCGGATCGGCCGATCATCGCCCGGGCCCTGTCCAAGGATCCCGCCAAGCGATTTCCGAACTGCGTTTCATTTATTCGCGCGCTCGGCGGGGTAATCAATCGGCCCGATACGTTTTCCGATATCGGCATGCAGACGCCTTACCCGCCCCGACCGTTGGCACCCGAGGAAAAAACACCGCCGACCGCACCGCGGTACAAGAGTGAGTCGCCGAAAGCCCCGCAAAAACCTTCGTCGCCGGTAATTGATACCGATCGTGACAGCCTTCATGTGACGCAGGCACAGGTTGAGGTCGGCACGCTGCGTCCCGCGATATTCATCGGGGTCGGCGGGTTCGGCATGTTGGCCTTGAAAGAGCTTCGCCGTCGAATGCTCGACCGCGTTGGCGATCTCACTCAGACGCCTTCATTCCGCTTTCTCTATATCGATCCCGATCCGGAAGCCCCCGCTGAAGCGGTCGAAGTGGCGGACGACAAGGCGTTACGCGACGATCAGGTCTTCCTCATGCGCCTGCAACCGGTGACCAACTACCGGCGGCGAATTCTCGATCACCTGAATGAGTGGCTGCCTCGCGAAAAGCTCTACTCGATTCCGCGTTCGTTGCAGACGATCGGATCGCGAGCTCTGGGCCGCCTGGCCTTTTGCGATAACTATCTTCGTTTCGACACCCGGTTCAGTCGCGAAGTCCAGGTGGCCACGCACCCGGAATCGCTGGCCCAGACGATGACCCAGTCGGGTATGACGCTCCGCGACAACTGTCCGCGAATCTACATTCTGGCCGCGGCGGGCGGTGGTGCCTCCGGCATGTTGACGGACATTGGCTTTACCTTGCGCCGCCGTCTGGCCAAGATGCAATTCGGCAAAGCACCGCTGACGGCGTTTCTTTTCTGCGGTGCGCCGCACGATCCTTCCACGCCAAAGACCGAACTAGCGAATATCGCCGCGACTCTGACCGAACTCAATCACTTTCATGATCCCGCGATTTCGTTCAGTGCCCAGTACGGCGGACCCGATGGGCCAAAGTTGGTCGCCCAGGAACGCCCCTTCACCAGCATCTACTTGATGGAGCGAGAGAATCGCGGCCCCGATTCTCCCGAACAGTGTGCCGCCCATCTCGCCAGTTATTTGGTTCAAGACCTGACGTCTCCGCTCGGCAGCGAGCTCGACATGCTTCGCGATTCGCCCGCGCCATTTGGCAGGACGCCGTTTCGCAGCTTCGGGGCGGCGGGGATCTGGTTTCCACGCGGCCTCCTCTTGAGGTCCGCTTCGCGGTTGATGTGCCAGCGGCTGCTGTATGAATGGCAGGAGCCAGGTCCTTTGCATGCGTACAAACCTGTTGACGATCTCTGCGCGAAAATGCAAGTGACGCCCGCTCTGCAGCCTGATGCGATGATGGCTCGAATGCAAAAAACAGCGTCGGCCAGTGGTCCATCGTTCGCGGAAGCCATCGCTACACTCATGGGGGAATTTGAAAACGATTTACCCAACGGCCTGGAGGACTCCGCGGATTGGTCCAAAAAAGCCTTCGAACGCATGGTGGGTTTTGTTGGTTCCGGGGGAGACGAATCGCTTACCGGTTCCTACATTCAAAGCCGTGTAACCCGATCGTTGAACCAGGCCGTGATCGATGTTGCCAATGAGTTCACCGCGCGGCTGCATGAATACGCCATCCGGCTGATGGAAATGCCCGGCAAGCGGATCGCCGCGACCGAGGCGGCCATGTATCGCATGTCGCAGTTCTGTTCGCAGATTGCCGACAGCGTAGCCCGCCGCATTCCCGACCTGGCCCAGAAGTCGGGCCAGGCCTGGGCGGAACTCAAAGCGAGCTACGAAGTTTGCCAGCATGGCACGGGCTACCGGCTCTTCGGCAATCGCGTGCCGCGCAACCTTCGGACATTTCTCACCGAATTGTCCGACTACGCTTCCGCGAAGTTGAAAGAACTACTGGTCGGTGCCACGGCCCGACTGTATCGCACCATTCACACGGGGCTCGAAGAAAAAATTCGGGACCTGACCTTTCATCGCCAACGGCTTTCCTTCCTCGAGCGAATTCTCGAACCGGAATCTTCGAAGAGCCACAGCGGCAGCCATCCCGGCTTACTGCCGCCAGCTCCGTCGCAGGCTTCAATGATCTCTTCGACGACGCAGGGGGCGGACCAGGTTCTGCTTCCATTCGGCGAGAAAGACATCGAATGGGCCGCCGCCCGTTTCGTGATGAACGTGTCGGCCGATCAATGGACGCGGCTCGAGGAAGTGCTGCAAACGCTAGTGCTCGCCCCGCTCGGCGGCCTTCACTCCATTTGCCAGAAGGCCGGCGACTTGCTCGGCCAACTGGCCGGGCCGTTAATCGATCAGACGGTGGCATACCTCAACAAGATCCTCAATGTCGCTGACATCGCGGAGGGTGAATTCCTCGCCGGCGGAAAGCGCGCCAATATCGTGGCCCTCATTCAGAAGTGCTGGGAAAAGGCTCAGCCGCTCGTGCCGGGCGAACTGAAGGAGCAAAGCGGCTACCTGATTATTTCCGCCACCGAAGCGGGAATGGCATTGGCCAAAGATGTGAACCTATCGATGCCCACCTTGAAGGTTGTGCACGCGGTTGGTCAAACCAGTGACATCTCGATCTGTCGCGAACAATCGTATCTCGCGGCCAAATATCTCGAGGAGATGCTCTCTCACTGCAAGCCGGCCTATCTCGACCTCGCTTCTCGACCGGCCACATCGCCGCACTCGCGATTTGATATCCTGGAATGGGTGCCATTGGATTCTTGATGTCTGGCGAGTAAGGGGCCGTTTGTTCGCAAAAAATCTCTCCGCCGTGGAAGCTTATCCGAATACATGGCTGAAATACTCAAGAACGCCGTCTACGAAAAAGGCGAGCAACTCGATGTGATTGTCGCCGATGCACCTGATTTGCCTGGTTGCTTGACCCAGGCAGCTACATTTGAAGAGGCTCGTGAAAATCTCGTAGATGCGATTGAGGTTTGGCTGATGTCGGGACTACGAAGCGGAGAAGACCCGCCAATGGTCAACGGCTGCTGCTTGGCCATTACTGCGGCACCGAGGAGGCCTGGGCATGCCTCTAAGACCCGTATCAAGGCGTGAACTTGGCGCAAGTTGAAAGTGCTGGGCTTCGATGGTCCGTACTCTGGAGGCAAACACGAGTGGATGCGCCGGGCCGGATTGCGGATCACGGTACCCAATCCTCACGGAGGAGCGATTGATCCCGGACTCATTCGACGCATTCTGCGACAAGCGGATAT
>JAIOQJ010000710.1 GCA_021413475.1 Planctomycetota bacterium
ACGCTCGAAGGCCGCCTGCTTGGTGGCGACGGCCGGTGCCGGGTATTCCTGAGCGAAACGCTTCTCGCCGCTGGCGAGCAACGCAAGGCGATCGTTGAGATCGTCGCCTGATTCCTTGAGGTTTTCGAGGCCCTTGAGCGGATCGTGAACGGCCAGCGGCGCGTGTTGCGGCCCGAGATAGGCCGGCACCGAGCGATAGAAACGCCCGCCATCGGTGCGGTCGTAACCGGCATCGATGGTGACGAAGCCGGGCATGTCGTCGTTCGGCAACGCAACCTGCGACGACGCAATGCAGCCGATCGCGGGATGCTCGAAAGCGCTCGTCCGCTTGTAGCCGGTGTGGAGGTAATACTTGGCGTCGTAGTGGTCGTTGATCTCGGTCTTCATTGAGCGGAGGATCGCCATGTCGTCCATGCACTGAGACAACTGCGGCAACTGCTCGACGATCTGGATGCCGGGCACCGAAGTCGAGGCCGACTTGAACTCGCCGCCCGGCTTGGGGTCGAACGTGTGTTGCTGGCTGGGGCCGCCGTCCATCCAAAGGAGAATGCACGACTTGCCGCGCGGTTTGGTGACGGTGGCCGTGGCGAGCGACTCGAACCAGGGGACCGTAACGCCCGAGAGGAGGCCTGCGGCCGAGAGCTTGAGAAAGTCTCTGCGAGGCATTTCCAGGTTAGGTTTCGACATCGGACTCTCCTTCGTTCGGCGACTTATTTTTTCTCCGAGCCCGAATCGCTAGCAAGGGCGAGCGCTCGCCCTTGCTAGCGATTCGGGTTCGGGGGAGTTCAATTCCCTCGTCTTCATCGTTAGCGAACGAACATATACTCGCTACGGTTCACCAACATCCATAGCACTCCAACGTAGGCTTTCGATTTATCAGTGGCCTTTTTCACATATTTCTGAGCGTCGGCTTGTTCATCGGCGGAGGGCCGACGCGACAGCGTTGCCAAATAAAGCCACTCGACGGTCTGTTCCGCCGTCGGTGTTGGCGTTGCTTTCAAGTAAGTCTCAAGCGCCTTGCTGCCGGTGAGCAACCGCGGGTGATTAATCATCGTCAGCATCTGCGGGATGCCGTGGGTGAAGTCAGTGGCGTCTTCTTCGTTGGTGCCGAAGCGGCGGATGAATTCGAGATAGGCGTCAGCAACCGGCGCACTCTGGCCATTGGCGATATCCTTGTCGAAGCCGCGCAGGTCGAGTTTGGGATCGCCGTAAGCGAGTTTGAGTGAATCATAGAGCATGTCGGCCGACATCAGGCGTAACGGCATGCGGCCGAAACTTGCCGTTTGAGCGCCGATGATCTGCTCGCTCGTTCCCGGAGCAATCCGGCTGGTGCGTTGATAGGCTTCGGAGTTGCAGACGCAACGAATCAGATGCTTCACATCAAAACCCGAGGCCGCGAACTCGTTCTCGAGCAATTTCATCAGGCCCGGATGCGAAGGCGGATTCAACTCGCGGAAATCGTCCACCGGATGCACGATGCCGCGCGAGAAGAAGTAGAACCACAGGCGATTCGCGAAGGAACGGGCGAAGAACGGATTTTCTTTCGCGGTCAACCAGTCAACGAAAGGCACCCGCAGGACGCTTTCTTTTTCCGACGCGAAGGTCTTTCCGCCCAGGAATGCTGCGGGAACATTGGTCCCCACATCCTTGAAGGCCGACCTGGGAATCGCGATTTGAGCGGTCGATTTGCTTGCTGGAACTTCGGAAATCTTATTAAAATCCCCGGTTGTCTTGCCGAAGAAGGCGGCCATCGCCCAGTGTTCCTTCTGGGCCCAGGCGCGATAGGGATCGTCGTGGCACTCGGCACATTGCAACTGCACGCCCATGAACAACGAAGCCACCGCGCGAGCCGAACCACCTGGGGTGATCTTGCCCCCTTCGCCGACCAGTCCAAAGAAGATGACTTGAGGCTTGGTCTTAATCTCCCCCTCGACGGTGAGAATGTCGCGCGTGATTTTGTCCCAAGTGTCGCCGGCCGTGAAACGCTTGCCCAGCCATTTACCGAAATCCTGTGCCTGGTTGATCGGTTGGAGTCCGCCGTTCGCATCGGAAGGGAGTTCCGGCGGACAGATCCACTCGCGCCAAGTGCGGCCGAGTTGTTCGCCAAATTCCGGCATGGCCAGGAGCTTGTCGATCAGTTTGGCCCGCTTGTCGGGATCATTGCTATCCAGAAACGCGGCCGCTTGCTGGGCCGTGGGAACCCGGCCGGTGATGTCGATGGTGACCCGGCGGAGGAACTCGGAGTCGTCGGAACGCGGTGCCGCTTGCAATTTCGCCGACGCCAGGAATCGATCGAGATGTTGATCAATGGCTTTGGCGACTTGCTTCGGCTCGTGCTTCACATTGGCGGGCAGCAGCGGGTCGATGTTCTTTTGTCGCTGCGATACCGTCGGCAGTCCCGCGTCGATCCATTGCTTGATGGCCGCTCGTTCGGCCGGCGACAATTTCTTCTCGTTCGGCGGCATCTCGTTGCTGGCAATTTTCTTCCAGATCTCGCTGCCGTTCGCGTCGCCGGCTTTCACCGCCGGCCCCGAGTCGCCCCCTTTGAGCATGGCGGGAATGGTGCGCATTTCGAGCCCACCCTTCTGCCGTAATCCGCCGTGACAGCCGAGGCATTGCTTCGTGAGGATGGGAAGCACATCGCGCTCGAACAGCGACTCATCCGCGTGGCCCGTGGCCGCGCAAACGAGCACCAAGGCCAACGCGCAAGCAATCGTGCGGATTCGTTCGGAAAAAGTCATGCGGCGGGCCTCATCACTCGCGGGATCTATTGCGACAGGGCGATTCGGCTGAGCGGGCGGGGCGAGGAGAGTTTCGGCGGGGGCACATTCACCAACTTCAACTCGTGCAAGTTTAACCGACTTCTTACGGCATTTCCAACAGTATTTTTGCCGGGGTAGAAAGTAAACGCTCGCGTTTCAAACGCGAGCGAAGGAACACCATCGAATCGAACAGCACCGACTTCATCCCTTTTTGAATTCGCCAAAGGCA
>JAIOQJ010000711.1 GCA_021413475.1 Planctomycetota bacterium
CCGCGCATCCGAAGCCTAAAGATGTGATGTTGAAGTTGATTGACGCCTTGCAGGCAACTGGCCGCAATAAGGAGTTGATCGCGACGGGCCGGCAATTCCTGTCTCGCCACCCCGCTGATCCGGCTTGTGCCAACATTGAAAGTTGGCTGGGAAAGTTGCTTCGTAAATCGAACGATTTGCCGGGTGCCGCGGCCGTGCTCGATGCGCACTGGAAGCGAGTGGGCTTGACCACTGATGGTCCTGCCGCGGGCCGTGAAGCACTTGCAATCTATTTCTCGATCAACAATCCCGATTCGCTGGCCAAGGCCGCCGTACTGGGTGAGGACCTTCTGGACAAATTGCCCGCGGGTGGTCCCGCCACTGCGGCCGGCTGGAGTGCCGTGGATGCACACGAACGTTTAAGTGCATGGGCCAAGGCCAACCTCGCCGCCGTCAAGCTACTCGCCAAGAGCCCGCCGGCGATTCCGTATTACCTTCAGTTGTTACACGCCAAGATGGCGGAGAATTATGGCCGCCTAGGCCAGCGGACGAACGCGGTCGAGAGTTGGAAAAAGGCGCTAGCGGTGGCGAACACGCCCGCTCGTCCCGATCTTCATGCTCGTCTCATTGAAGACTTGTTCAGCACCAATCCGAAGCCGGCCGAATTCGAACCATTTGTGACCGCTTTTGTGACGAAGTTCCCGGAACGCACTGACCGCTTCGCGATGAAAACTCGTCTGGCAAGCGTGTACCTCCTCGCGAAGGATCCCGCCAAGGCCGAGTCGATCCTTGCTGAAGTGCTCCCGTTCGATTCACGTTCGCATAGTGCTCACTCCGCTTACATCCAGTTGTTTGGGGCGGAAACCGATATGGCGGCTCGCGCTGCTCGCCTGGCCAAGGCGGAGCAGGTATTGCGTGATGCGATCGCCAAGAGCACGCCCTCGAACGCCGCTCCGTTGCGTTACACGCTCGCTCTCGATCTTCTCCGTGATCGCGTCAAGGATCTTCCGAAGGCCAAAGTAGCAGCCCGTGAAGTCGCTTATCAGTTCCCCGCCAATGACGGCTACACCGGTGGAACCGTGAACTGGCTGCTCGATTCGGCCGCTGACGATGCTCAATTCAACGCGGAAGTCGCGAGTGTGACGGCCGCCCGCGCGAAGTTCCCGTGGATTTCGACCTACCGCGCAACGCTCGCTGGTTGGGTCGCTGCCCGGGTCGCCAATAAAGACAAAATAGTGATGGCACGCGTTAAAGGCGTTCAAACCGCGTTGGCTGCTTCGGATAAGGAACCTACCAACGCCCTCTGGATGGCGTACGAGGCCGCCAATGCGGCGAATACTTGGTCGCCGCAAGCCGCTGCCGCTCGCGAGAAGCTCATGGATGCCTCTCAGGTAGCGAGTTACCCCGATGAGTTGGCCGCGAATCTCTATTACCTTCAGCAATTTTACTTCCGCAATTATCCGCCAGAAGCGCAACGAGTACGGACGATTGACGTTGCCAAGGCCTGGACGGTGCGTTTGCCCAAGTCCTTTGATGCGGCGGCAGCTTATCTCACGTCGGCGACGGATTACGTGAAGCCGGAACCGTCCCGCGATGCCGCAGCGGTGATCTTGAAAATGGAACCGACGAGTACCGTTCCCGATCTTTCACGGCGGTTACTGACGGTGGCCGTTCAATTCAAGGACAACGCGCTTGCCCAGCAGGCATGGACTTGGTCGAAGAAGATGTTCGACAAGTACGGGTACGACAACACTTCCGCTTCCGGCATGGGCGATTCGTTCACGACTCTCAACCTGAAGGCGGAAGCGAAAGAATGTTGGGAGAAGGCCCTCACCGGCAACCTCGATACGAACGACGCCTATCAGAGCGCCCTCCGATTGCTCGCACTTCAACCCGATGCCGACAAACCGAAGTTCCTGGATACCCTGGTCGCCAAGGACTCGGCTTACCATTTCAGCTTCGCCGTGGCCCGTGCCGACTACATGGTCAAGGCCAACGACATCGATGGTGCGGCGAAATTGCTTCTCGCCGCGGCCGACAAAGTTCGCAACCGTGCCTTCACCGTGTACGGTCCGGAAGGCGAATTTAGCACACTCGGCAGCTGGGTGACCACCTATCGAAATGACTTGAAGGCGGCTCCGGCCGACAAGAAGAAACTGTTCACCTTGGTACGGGATTTACGGGCCAGCCGCGCTTCGATGACGGCTCAAGCCGCCTTGCTCGAACTTCCTGAAGAGGGAACTAGACAGACGCCGATGCAGCGACTCCTCGCGCTGTCGCAGGCGACTCAGCTGGGCGTCGGCGATGCAACCGACTTCGATTGGCTCGCGCCTTATGCTCAGGCCGCGATGGGCCGTAAGGATTACCTGGCGAGCGCCACGCTCATCAGCGGTATGCTGGCGAACATGCCCGGAATGGATGAACCACGCCGGAAAACAGGCCGCGACCTTCTCACGCAGGCCTACTCCCGTCTCGGTGCGGCCGGTGGTGCGGTGATCGACGAAAAGAGCCCGATCGCGCCGCTTTTGTCCGCCGCCCTGCAATTACGGCTAGGCGACCAGAAGCTTGCTTTCGAAACGTACATCGCCAACCAGAAGTTGTTCGATGAACATCGTGCCGAGGCACCGGTCGATCTGATCGCCTTTGTCTGCGACAATCACATGGCGGCTGGCGGCGACGAGAACCATAACCGCGTCGAGGACATCCTTCGCTCTTGGCTCATCAAGAATGCCGAAGTGAAGGAAATCGACGAAGTTGAAAAGGCCCGCATTCAGTTGCTGCTGGCACGGAATTACTTCCGCTCCAAGCGATACGATCTTGCTCGCGCCGAATACACGACTTTGCACAACCGATACCCAAAGACGCCGCAGGCGGTCGAGGCCGACTTCGGCATCGGCGAAACGTTCATGGAGCAAAAGGTCTACGATCAAGCCGAGCAAGCTTTTGAACGGCTCGCCGGCAGTCGGGAACGTGAAGTCGTCATCCGGGCAGAATTCTTGCGAGGTGTGCTCGCCAGCCGCCGCGGAGATCGAGATGAAGCCCGCGCGATTTTCCGTAGCGTTCTCGAACGCGTGCCGAACATCGAACTGGCCAACCAGGCCCTGTTCAATTTGTCCGAAGTTTATGGCTTCGAACAACGCTATGTCGATCAATTGGAACTATTGCGTACGATCGGCCGTTTGGGCCGGGCCAGCAAGCGGTACCACACGCCGGGCGAGCCTCTTTCGATCGTCGTGCAAGATAGCGACCTCGGCATCAGCCGCGGCCACAGCCGCATTCCGGTTCGCGTCACCACGGAGCCGGGCGGCGACGAAGAGACGATTTATCTGGTTTCAGGCGGTGCCGGTAAGGGGCTGTTCCGGGCGGATCTCGAAACCCGTTTGGGCACTGCTTCAAAGAGCGATCGTGTCCTCCAGTTGACCGGCAAGGACGTGATCCGCGTCGATTATCCGCCCGAGTTCAAGAAGGAATTCAAGGACGCTCCGCTGCCCGATACCGAAATCCGCATCGCGGCCGACGGCAAGCTCGATATTTCTTCCTCCAAAGTTGTCGATGAGGACGAAGAAACCTTCAGCAAGATGCTGGAGAACGAGGCCAATCCCGACATGGACATGCGGAAGGGCATTGCTCGACCCAAGGACCAGGTCAAGCCCGGCAACATCGTTTACTTGCGGGTCAAGGATGGCGATCGGGATCTGACGACTCAGCGAGATAAGCTGTCGATCAAACTGACCGGCACCAGCGGCGATCAAGTGACGGTGGTGTTGACCGAGACGGGTCCGCACACCGGAATCTTCGAAGGGACGGCCAAGACCGGTGAATTGCCGGCCGGGGCGCTTGCCTCCAACACGGCGATCGATCACAGTCCGTTGATGGCGATCGACAAAGATCGCAAGACGACCTGGATCAGCGAGCCGGATGGAGCGACTCCCAAGTTGCTCTCGATCGACATGAAAAACCTGAAGCGTACCGATCGAGTCACGGTTTGGACGCCGAATGCACAACAAAACGCTCCGATTCGGATGACTCTGGAAGGAAGCGACGATCATCGGCTCTGGTTCCGACTTGCCACAACGCATCCAGAACCGAAGATTCTCCCCGTGGCCGGCGAGTTCGGCCCGATGAAGGCCCGCATTTACGAGGGAGTCAATGCCGTCGGTTTCACGACATGGGATCAAGTAGTCAATCTGACGAAAAACACTCAGCCTACCATCGAAAGCAAGGCCGTCGATTTATTCTGGACCCGCCAGCCCGACGAGAAGCCGCGCCGGGCGACCGCCATTGTTTGGAATGGCAAGGTCGTGCAAGCCAAATCCGGTGCCGCCCGATTCGCGGTGACAGGTGACACAACTGCCTTGGTTGTCGATGGAAAATTGGAATTGCCGATCGGGAAAAATGGCCGCTTCGCGGATGTATTCCTCGATGCCGGTACGCATGATGTCACCATCTTCGCGGCGGCATCACCCGCCCTGAACTCGCTTGAAGCTCGTTGGGCCGTGGGTGATTCCGTATCCGCCGAAGTGGTTCCGGCCCCGTTCCGGGAAGCCGACTTCGATCTGGCTCGACCCGAAGCGAAGATCGTCGCGGTGTCGCGCCCGCTGGGCGAGGGTACGCCGGATAAAGATGGAACGTCTTGGGAGTTCAAATTCCCCACTTCCGAAGTGCGTCACGTACGCCTGGTCATCCATGAATACCGTGGCGAAGCGGTCGCGATCAATCATGTGGAAATCAAGGATAGCGAGAAGAACGTCATCCATATTCCCACCGATTCCGACCTGTTGTCACTGGCCACCAACGACACGCTCGAAATCGGTGGCGGGGACGAAGTGGTCGCTGGTTACATCGACGAATTGAATCAGACGGGCTCGTCCCGTTTGCTCACGGCGAAGTTGACTGCCACTTATCATAACGCCACGATCGTGCCGATCGGTTACGACTTCGTGAAGAATGCCAGCGGTGCCGTGGATAACATTCGGAAGGAATTGCTCCGGATCGAACCGGGTGAGCGGATCGTGATCGAAGTGACCGATTTCGATCAAGATACCACCGCCGCTCCCGACAAGATCAAGGTGCAGGTCTCCGTGAATGACGGTCCGCCGATCGATCTGGAAGCGACCGAAAGCCTGCCCAGCAGCGGCATCTTCACCAAGGAAGTCGATAC
>JAIOQJ010000754.1 GCA_021413475.1 Planctomycetota bacterium
GGCCGGGTTGTGACTTATACGGTCGAGAAACGCGAGCGTTATCCGGTGCGAATTCGCTACGCCCGGGCCGAGCGGGAGGACGAGGAGGCGGTCAAGCGTCTTCTCATCCCCGTGGCCGCGATGCCCCCCGCGATGAAGGAGCCGGGCCATGAACCTACACCGGGACACAAAATCCCCGGCCGACGTTTGGTGCCGTTGTCGGCCGTCGCGGACGTTCGGATCACCGAAGGCCCGGCCGTGATTCGCGGCGAAAACGGCCGGCTTTACAACTATGTGACCCTGAACGTTCGTGGTCGCGACGCGGTCGGTTTCGTCGAAGAAGCTCGTCGCGTTGTCGCCGAGAAGGTGACGTTGCCCGAAGGAGTTCATGTCGAGTGGGCGGGCGAATTTGAGCATCAGGAACGGGCGGCACGCACACTGCGCTGGGTCTTTCCCGTCGTCATTCTCCTGATTTTTCTGATTCTCTACTTCACCTATCACGATCTCGCGGACGCGGGGTTGATGATGCTCGCCGTGCCGGAAGCCCTCGCGGGCGGGGCGTTTTTCCTCTACCTGTTTCCGAAGTTCATCAACGGCTGGGACACGCCGCCGTACGAGTTCAGCGTCGCAGTCTGGGTCGGCTTCATCGCCTGTTTCGGCATGGCCACGGAGACCGGCATCATCATGCTCGTCTACCTGCGCGAGTCGATCGAGAAGCGCGGCGGGCTGGCGAACATCCAAACCGAGGAAGAACTTCGTGAGGCGGTGATCGAAGGAGCGGTACATCGCCTGCGTCCGAAATTACTGACGGAAGGGGTCGCGATCATCGCCATTTTTCCGATGGTCTTCGCGAGCGGTGTAGGGGCGGAAGTGCTTGCACCGATGGCCTTGCCCGTCCTGGGCGGCTTGCTGATCGCGGACGAGGTCGTGGATATTTTCTTGCCCGTCCGATTCTTTTGGGTTAGACGGGCGCGATGGCTGAAATTGCAGGCGGAGCAAGCACGTTCAATCTTGGCGAACGTCGAACCGTAATACCGACGCTCGCCAAGAACGTGCCATTTACTTCGTCGTGAAACTGTAAATCGTCATCTGCGTGTAAGTTTCACCCGGTTTCAGGATGACCGAGGGAAAACCCTTTTGATTTACGGAATCGGGGAAGTGCTGAGCCTCCAAACAGAAGCCCGCATACTGCTTGTAGACCACTCCACCTTTCCCCTTATCCTTGCCGTTCAGGAAGTTGCCGGTGTAGAACTGGATGCCCGGTTCGGTGGTATAAACTTCCATCACTCGGCCGCTTGTCGGTTCGACGACTTTGGCCGCGAGTTGGGGCTCCTTATTCTTGCTCTCGCGCAACACATAATTCGTGTCATAACCGACGGGTTCTCCCTTTAGATCACCAAAGCGTTTGCCGATCACTTGCGGTTCCATGAAGTCGTAAGGCGTCCCTTTCACGGAATCAATATTTCCGGTCGGAATCAGCGTCTCATCGGTTGGAGTGTACTTGCTGGCGAAGATTTGCAATTGATGGTCGCGAATCTCGCCCGCGTTGTGCCCGGCGAGGTTGAAATAACTGTGCTGGGTGAGATTCACCGGCGTGGCCTTGTTTGTCGTAGCGGAGTAATTCACCGAGAGTTGATTCTCGTTAAGAGTATAAACGACCTGCACGTCGAGTTTCCCGGGATAGCCCTCCTCGCCGTCCTTGCTTTCGTATTTCAGTGTTAGCGAGGGCTTCTTCCCCTCGCCGACGGTCGCCTTCCAAACCACCTTGTCGAAACCTTTCTTGCCGCCATGCAGCGCGTTCGGCCCATTGTTCTGGAGGAGCGTGTACTCCTTGCCGTCGAGCGTGAACTTCCCCCTGGCCACACGGTTGGCAACGCGACCGACGATTGCGCCGAAGTACGGATGCCCATCGAGATAGCTCTTCAAGTTGTCGTGCCCGAGCACCACGTCGGCCAATTTGCCGTCGCGATCGGGAGTCCAGAGTTCGGTGATGATGCCGCCGTAGGTGATGATCTTCACCTTCATGCCCTTGGCATTGGTGAGCGTGTAAAGATCCACCTCTTCGCCGTCGGGAGTCTCGCCGTACGACGATTTTTCGATGTTCTTGGGTTCCGCGGTGAAGCCATCGACGGGAGCGAAAATCGCGGCCAGAAGAGCAATGGAGAGGATTCGCATCGGTGCCATTTCTCCGAGAAAGAGGAGAGGAGGAATGGCACTGTTATATTTTTCGATGTCGCGATGGCGAGCCGGCTCCCGTCAGGGGCCGGAGGAGTTTTTGAATACTATCGCAATGGCGAGCCGGCTCGCGTGTTCACTTGCCACAACACGAGACACACCCTGTCCGCGTGTCGAGCGCGAACCAGGACTGGATCTTCGGTTTGCAGTTGTCTTTTTTCCACATGATGCCGAGATGGATCCCGGGGGCAACTTCGCGGATCTCGTCGCGGTAAGGCTTGAAGATCAGCGACGTATCGGTGTATTCGATCGTATTCGCGGGGAGTCCGTCGATCCAGCTCGTTCCCGGCTGGTACTTGCCCTTGGAGAACTTGATGCCGAACATCCGATTGGTCATGATGCCGCAATCGTCGAAGTATTTTCCCTGCCAGACCGTCTTCTGAATGATCTTCGACTTCGCGACCGTCGAGTGCTTGCCGGGGTTGCTAATGACGATCCCAGGCGCATAGCCGCTTGGAATCGACCCCGCGGAGGAAGCTTTGAACAAATCAAGTAGCTGGCACTCGTTCATCCGAAGCAGGTCATCCATGCAGCGAACCGGCGTCGGTTCATTGGCTCGGACGGAGGATGTAAAGAGAAGCGACACAATGATCGGCCAAGCGCGCATGGTGGGTTTCCTTTCCCGGTGAGGGTGTCCCCTAGACATCGACCGCTCGCGTTGATAGCTGGACTGCGGATCACGTAAGGTGAAGGGATCGTCCTACAGAATGAGTGGCTGCGTGGATTGTGCGGATTTTGGCGGCTAACCGTCGATCACGGGTGTTCGTTCGCACACCCCAGCACACTATCCCAGCGATGAGTGCCAGCATGGGGTTCGCGGGCGGTGTTGTAATAAATGTCGTCGGTTTCGCCATTGACTGTAGGTCCCACCATGGGATTCGCGCAAAAGCGGACGTGGCCGCCCGCGAACAAGACATTTTGCCCTTTACGATGATTGATCGGCGCTGCCCCTCCGACTTGCCGTTCCGGTGCGTCCGCCAGGATCGGGAATTGTTCGTTCTCGCCGTTGTGCATCACGCCGCGTAGGGTGCCATTTTCGTCGCGATAGCCGAGTGAGTAGGCGTAGTCGAGAACGGGCACCGCTGCCTTGACGTGGCCCGTGCCCGGACAGATCAGGTGGGCATGATCGGGCATCATCCCACTTCGTTGAAACTTCGACATCGTCATCTGCACGTCTTCATCGGGCATCACTTGCGGAAACTGATGACCATTCAAATCGCTGTAGTTCGTGAGTGCCTGATGGACCGTTCGCATCTTATTCTGGCACGCCTTCACTTCTTGCGTCTGGCGAACGGTGACAATGCCCGCGATTGCGATCAGGACGACCGCGGTGGAAAGGCCGCCCATGACCGCGAAATTCCGCCGACGAGGGGCTGGGCCGCCGACTTCGCTCCCCGTTCTTGGAAATATTGGACTCCCGCCGACATTCAAAGAAGGAACGGGGCGGCTCAGTGAGCGAATAAATTCCGAAACCTGGCTCGTACCGGAACTGACGACGGCCCCCTGCTCGGAGACCAAATGTTCCGCAACGAAGGAGATTGTGCGAACTGCCAAATCCGCCGGTGGCTCGATCGTTTCCTGATCGACGGCAAGCGGTTCGAGGACTCGCCGAAGGCGCTCGAGTTTGATGCCGCGCTCCGGATTTTCACTCAGCCAAGCGGAAACCTGGCGATGCGTTTCCGGATCGAGGGCACCGATCAGATAGCCGACTAGTTCGTCTTCCATCACAGTTCTTCTCTAGGACAGTTCATTTGGCTCGCCGAACCAGTGTCTTCACTTCTTCGGTGGCGAGGGCGTCTCGCTCCATTTTTCTTGAAGCTTCATCAATCCGGCATGTAGTCGCGATTTGACAGTCCCGACTGGGATCTCCAGGATGTCCGCGATCTCGCGATATTTCAAGCCCTGGTAATAAGCGAGTACAACAACCTGACGAAGAAACTCCGGCAATTCATCAACGCTGGCACGCACCAGAGTTCGTCGCTCAGCAATTTGGGCGTTATCGAGTGGGCCGGACTCGCGCGACTCGAGCATCTCGATCAAGCCGCGGGAATCACCATCCGCATTGTCGCTCTTGACCTGTTCCAGACTAACCATCGACTGCCGGCCGGCCTTTCGCAAGGCGTCGATCGCTTGATGCGTCGCGATCGTGTAAATCCAGGGCTTGGCCGGCCTTTCGGGCTCGTACTGGCCGATCTTTGTGTAGACCTGGAGGAAGGTTGTCTGAAACACATCGTCCGCCAAATGGGCATCGCCTAGGTAACGGCGGAGATAGCCGTATAATTCACGCTGAAAACGGCGGACCAACAGGCCGAACACTTCCTTTTGACCGTTGCGTAGCCGGCCCAGTAGTTCCTCATCGGAACAATAGTTCAGCGGGTCGTTGGGATGCACCGAAGGCCTGTTTCCTGTACGCGGGTCGATTGGAGAGTGTTCGTGGTCAAATTTTGACTGGAGATAGTTTAGCGGAGAAAGCAGCGTGGTTCCCGCTCATTTTCCCTGCAACTTCGCCAGTTTATGCAAAATAAACGTCCGGTGTCCAATTTCGTGTTCGATGATGTGAAAATATAGTCCGCCCACGGTTTGGGGAACGAGCGCCCTCCCGAAGACACAAGGTTCCGCGAGCACCGATTCGGGGTTCGCTTTCAGAAAAGCGATCGCGTCAGCATGTGCCTCATCGAGCGCAACGCGAACGACGGCAAGCTCTTGGGCCGGCTCCTTGGGCAGCGACTCCTTCGCCGCGGGGCCAGGCCGGCTCTTGATGTAGGCCATCATGAACAATTCCGACGAAGCGAGGTGGGCAAGGTTCTTCAGAACGCTCCAGGTCCCGGGATAGACAGGGTCGTTGAGTTGCTCGACCGTCAGCCGTCCGCAAAGATCCAGGATCTTCTGTCGGGTTTCGATCATTTCGTCGAGCATTTTCAGGGTATCGCCGCGGCTGGTCAGGTTGGGATACATGTTCGCCTTCCGCGCGAGTCTCCGGAAACCCTACGACTCGCGGCTAAAATTACAGTATTTAACGACTGATGAAATACAGCATATGCGCCCCATCGGGGATGGCGTGTTCCGGTTCGGGGATCAGGCCGTTGCCGACGTAGGGCAAGAGCGTTACCGCACGGTTATCCGCGAGACGCCGCAGCCCCTTTTGGAAATCGGAGACCGACAGATGCGGATGAGTTTTGCGGAGCGACGCGAATAATTCCGGCAGCGGGCAAGGATCGAGCGTACCGGTCAGTTTGCGGCGATCGAGATACGATAGTGCATCGAGCCCCCAGGGCACCAGTGCCTGAAGCGGATCAGCCATTGTCGGGGCCCCGGCATCGATCCGCCGCAATGCTTCCTCAACGCGGCGCGTCAGGGCGTCGAGCCGTTTCAGATAGCCGTGCATCTCATGCGCGAACGTTTTCGAGAGCGTCTGCATCTGTTCTTGAATCGAGTTCAACCAGCGCGGCACACCGGAACGGGCATCGTCCATCATCGAGCGCATCTGTTCCAGTACGGCTCGAGGTGTGTCGTGGTGGTAAATGAACTCCACGCCCGCGGGGGCGAGACGGACCCATTCGATCGCGATCTTCCCCTTGATCTCGCTGCGCACGGCTTCGAGATAGCCTTCGCGAAGCGCCAGGGCCGCCGCATCTCCGGCAACGCCGCTTTTACTCGGGAACAGACCCGTGAGTTTGCCGCTGCGGTAAAGGCGATGCTCGCCTGTATCCGCCAGCGCGCTCCGTAATGCGTCGAGGAGAACGTCCGTTTGTTTGTCAGGTTGCCGATCGTCCATGCCGAATCCGTGGAATGGGGACGGTGTTTCGCTGTTCAGCGGGCCAATCGGAGATAATCTAACGATGTTGCCCGGCGATCAAAAGGGGAAAGCGTCTCGTTCCGCAAAAACGTGCCATTTCAATCAGGAATCATTCGATGACCACACCGCAGCCGCGACGCATTCTCAGCGGAGTCCAGCCTTCGGGCAAGCTCCATCTCGGCAACTATTTCGGCGCGATCAAGCAACATATCGCCTTACAGAACGAGGGGACCTGCTTCTATTTTCTTGCCGACTATCACTCGATGACGACCGTACAAGACGCGGAACTTCGCCGTACGCTGACGCGCGAAGCGGCCCTCGATTATCTCGCGCTTGGACTCGACCCGGCCAAGGCGATCTTCTTCCGTCAATCCGACGTGCCGGAGGTTTGCGAACTCGCCTGGATCCTCGGCACGGTAATCAACATGGGCCTGCTGGAGCGTGCCCATTCGTACAAGGATAAGGTGGCAAAGGGGATCGAGGCCAGCGTCGGCTTGTTCACATATCCGATTCTGATGGCGGCGGACATTCTGATTTATCGCTCGAATCTCGTGCCGGTCGGGGAAGATCAGGTGCAGCACGTTGAGATCACGCGCGACATTGCCGAGAAGTTCAACCGCATCTACCAAGAAGTCTTCCCATTGCCGAACTACCGGCTCGAAGCGGCGGCCAAGGTCCCCGGCGTTGACGGCCAGAAAATGAGCAAGTCGTACGGCAACACGATCGAAATCTTCGCGGATGGCAAACCGCTCAAGAAATCGGTGATGGGAATCGTCACCGATGCGACTCCGGTCGAAGCCCCCAAGGATCCGGAGAAGTGTACGGTCTTCACACTTTACAAGTTGTTCGCCACGCCTGAAGAACTCGCGGCTCTCGCTGATCGCTATTGTGCTGGAGGGATGGGTTACGGCGAAGCGAAGGCGTTGTTACTCGCCAAGATCGACGCATTCTTCGGCCCCTTCCGAGAACGCCGCAAGCAATTGGCCATGGATTCCACCTATGTTGAGGATGTGCTTCGCGACGGGGCCCGCCGAGCGCGGGCGGAGGCGATGGAGACGATGGCGATGGTGCGAGCGGCGGTTGGATTTGCGAAGGAATGATTGGCGAGCCGGCCCCGGTGTGGGGCCGGTGTTTGCTCACGTCTTGTCACTCCGGCCCCTCCCGGGGGCCGGCTCGCCAGAATTCTAATACCGCCAAATCATATCCAGCCCGAAGCGGAACTGATGCAAATCTTTGGTGCCTAAAAGCGGGAAGTCGACGGCACCGCCGAACTGCAACGCTTCGGACACCTTGTAACGGGCACCGAAGGCGAGACTCAGGAAGTCGCGGCCGGCAACGGCGGCACCGGCATTGAATAGATCGTGACCTTCGAAGCCCAGATTTCGGTCCGAGCCGTTCCTCGTGTAGTGAAACCAGTTCAGTTCGATCAACGGAAAGATCTTGTTGTAGTTCGCAACATCGAAGTCGATGTGGAACGAATTATAGAGATAGTTACTTCGCACACTATCCGTGCTGAAACTCATGCCGAGGGTGTCCATTACGTTGAATGTACCCCAACTCGTCTTGCCAAACCGCTGAGCGAAGCTCACATAGGGAGCTAGCGACAAGGAACCAGTATCCTGGTAAACGCTTGCGGGACCTGTGGGGATCTGAAAGATCAAACCGGCTGCCGCGATGGTGCCAGTCTGGTCCTCGCGGTAGAACGTATACTTCGGCCCGATCCAAATTTCCGAGAGGCCGGAGGAGTTATCGAGTGTCGAGCCCGATCCGGGGAAGATAGCGATGCCGCCCAGTTTATTCATCACAATGGAGAATCGTTCCGTGATCGCCAAACGGCCTTGCAGACCGAAGAAGACGGCACTCCCCCCTCTGTAAAGGTACTGATTGCTCGGCATCGACTGATAGAGAAAGATCGGCCGCAGTTCCGTCAGCGTGCGCGGATCTTCCGCCAGGAAGGGATTCGATACGGGCGAGATGAAATCGTCGAAGCAATGGTCGCTCTCGAAGTTAAACCAGCTTTTCCCATCGCCCTTCTCGAACATCTCGCCGACTTTCTCGCCAAATAGACTTTGGCTTTGGCTCGGTCGGCTGTTCGAAACCGGCTTAGCCTCGTATCGCGGAGGAGGAGGCGACGAATATCGATCTGAAACGCCCCAGTTGTAACGCTCTTGAGGATCGTTGAAAACCTCGGGCGACGATGGACCAGGCCCGAGGCGCACTTCGGAGATCGGCCCGAGGCGCGCCGCGGGCGAGTATTCGCCAATGAGCGGGTCGGGACCGCTGGCCCGAATCGTTGCTTTGAAGGATGCCGTTTCGATCGACGGTTGGCCGATGTCGGCGGGCTTCATCGGCGCACCGAGACTCGCGGCGGTCTGGGCCAATGCCGGGTGGCACGAGCCCAATAAGCCGACAACGATGACGAGCAGGCAGCGACTTCTCATCCGTGAACCCTCCTGGCGCCGATGTCGACCATCTGGAACAGATGATCGAACCGCACGGCAGCCTGCCGTGCGCGATCGGCCTCACTATCTATTTCGGCCTTCTGGGGTTGGACATGGCATTTCTCCTAGCTCTGTCAAGACAGCTCTTCTCGTTGACAGCGGTAAAATCGGTAAGGTTGCGATTCCGTCGTTTCCGGATGGGAGGGTTGTAACGCCTGCGGGGACTCTGCAAGCGGTCGAGGTCACTCGGAAAGCCTTGGCAGGTCACTACAAATACCCCATAATCGATAATCCGTGTAGTTACCCGAACCGGCAAATTCTACGCCAGCGCCCGAGGGTTACGGTTGTGCGCAAATTGCTAATCGCGAGTCAGAAGGGCGGCGTCGGTAAAACGACGGCCGCAATCAATCTGGCAAGTGCGATCGCGTTGTCTGGTGGGCGAGCTCTGCTCGTCGATGCCGATCCGTTGGGCGGCATCGCTGCCGCTCTCAACCTCGCCGCGCACCGACCGGCCCCAGGCCTTCGTTCCCTGGGAATCGAAAGTCCCGCCCCGCTCTGGAAGGATGTCGTCCCCGGTCTCGATATTACGACGCCCTATAGTGACCCCGATAAGCCGGGGCACACGCTCGATGAATTTCTGACCCTCATTAATACGGAACAAGCACTTACTCGATACAGCTGGATCATTCTGGATGCTCCGCCCGTGATCGGCGGCATGCAGTTGCGGAGCCTTTTGCACAGTTCCGATGAGTTGATTCTCGTCATCCGAGCGGAGCCAATGGCCTTTCGCACGGTGCCGATGTTCCTCCAGCTCATTAAAATGGTCCAGGAAGATGGCAGCCTACTCAAATTACGCGGCCTGCTTTTGACACTGCCAGCGAACGAACCGCTCGGTGGAGCGTGGGAATCCGAGTTACGCCGAGTCTTTGCACGCTCAATGCTTCCGCAGGCGATTCCGCACGACGAGGAAGTTGCGCGGGCCGCCTTGCTGGGGAAGCCCGTTGTTGCAGTCAATCCCCAGTCGCTGGCCGCGAAACAATACACGGCACTCGCCCTTCATCTGGGTCTGATCGGGAGCGGCGACAATGAAACGATCGACATCTTCACGGATGCGCCGGCCGCATTGACAACGCCGCGGGTGCCCCACGCGCCGGATGCGCCGCCTCTGGAACGGCCCAAGCCCCTGGAATTGCACGAACTGCTCGGTGCCCCGCTCGCCGAGATTATCGCCTCGTTGGAGAGTACCAGCGGCATTTTTCCCATGATGGCGGGAGTGCCGTTGAAACCCTTCACGCTCCCGAAGAGCCCGACCATTCTCCAAGCAGACACACCGGTCTCTGTCGGAGTTCCATCTGCTTCGACCGGTTCGAAGGACAAACCCGTGAAACTCTGGGACACCTCGGCCTCGACCGATCGTACACCCGCTCGCGGCCACACGGGCGACATCACCTGCCTCGCGTTCTCTCCCGATGGGAAGTGCCTGGCCACTTCCAGCTGGGATAAGACCATCAAGGTCTGGAACCTGGAAGCGGGTGATGATGTGCTGACCCTCAAGGGGCACGGCGGCGTCGTCAGTTCCGTGGCTTTTTCGAAGAACGGTGAAACACTCGCATCCACCAGCTGGGATAAAACGGTCCGGCTCTGGAAGGCAAGCGATGGCTCGTCGATTGGCACGTTGCAGGGACACACGGGCGTCGTTACTTCTGTTGCGTTCTCCGCGGATCAAAGCCTGCTCGTCAGTTCGGGTTGGGACAAGACCGTTCGACTCTGGCACGGCACAGATGGGACGCCGATCTCTGTTCTTCAGGGCCATCAGCGAATGGTGACGTCCGTGGCCATCAGCCCGGATGGCTTCCTGTTTGCATCGGGAAGTTGGGACAAGACTGTCCGTGTCTGGGCCCGAGAAGGCGGGCCTCAACTCGCGGCGCTGAAAGGGCATAGCGGCGACGTTACCTGCGTTGCGTTCAGTCCGATGGGCAAAATACTCGCTTCGGCGGGGCTCGATCACACCATCCGCCTCTGGGATCTGGAAACGAGCAAAGAGACAGCCATTTTGCGGGCCCACACGGGTGAAGTTACTTCGATCGCCTTCGCCCCTGACGGCAAGACCATCGCCAGCGTCAGCTGGGATCGAACTGTTCGCATCTGGGAAGTCGCCACGGGACACTTGCAATCGACCCTGACGGGACATGCGAACGTGATCACTTCGGTGGCCTTTGCGCCCGACGGCACCCAGGTTGCTTCGGTGAGTCTCGATCGGACCGTGAAATTCTGGGATTTGAGTACCGGGAAGGAAGCGGGAACTTTACGGGTCCAGACCAGCAACGACGCGAAAACAGTCGCGGCAAATTTCAATCCCAAGGAGACTCCGCTGCCGAACGACGATGCCAGGACACCGTCGCCGACCTCCTCACTGCCGCGCTCGGCACCGTTAATCCCAGGCCCCAGACCGTCAACTCAGCCGATGCCGGAAGATCCTGATGACGACGACTTTGTCCGCACTTGGACCGATGCCCATTCCGCGGAACCGGGTCACTCAGCCGGAATCAAAAGGGGTAGCGTTCAACGCCCTCGCCTACAGCCCGGATGGCAATTTGCTCGCAGCCGCTCGCGGCGACGCCACGGTGATGATCTGGGAAGCGGCGACGGGGGTCTTGCTTCAACCGTTGCGTGGGCACACGGGCGAAGTTCACCGCCTGACCTTCTCACCAGATGGCAGGCGAATCGCCACGGCAGGCGCGGACATGACCGCTCGCATCTGGGATGTGGCCACCGGCAGTGAACTCCATCAACTCTTGGGCCATTTGTCACAAGTCACCTCCGTTTCGTTTTCTCCCGATGGCCGCTGGCTTGCCTCGAGTAGTTGGGATAAGACGATCAAGATCTGGGACTGGGCCGCCGCTCGGGAAATTCTGACGCTGACGGGTCACACGGACGGCGTTTCCACCGTTGATTTCGCCCCTTCGGGCTTGATGCTTGCCTCGGGGAGTGAAGACGGCACGATTCGCGTTTGGGACCTCGAAACGGGTGAGGAAAAGCTCTTGCTCCGCGGCCACGCCCGGGAAGTCTGTTGCGTCGCCTTTTCACATGACGGTGAATCCCTCGCTTCGGCTGGCGGCGATGGCACCGTGAAGATCTGGGACGCGGGGACCGGTGAGGAATGGTTCAGTCTAGCGGCGCACTCCCGCGTAGCCACTTCAGTTGCTTTCGCCCCCGAAGGTTCGCTCCTGGCAACAGCCGGCTGGGATCAAACGATCAAGATCTGGAACGCGATCACTGGCCAACTCGTCCATTCGCTGAACGGCCACAAAGCGGAAGTGACGGGGCTCGCATTTTCGCCGCCTGGTGGTAAATTGCTTGCCTCGACGGCGTGGGACCGCACCGTTCGTTTCTGGGACCCGTTTACCGGGGAAGAAATCGGCCAATTGACCGAACAAGGAATTCAGACGAGGAAAACCGTGAATCCGCGCACCACGCCAATGCCGATGCAGCGACCGACCTTGCCCGCTCAAGTCATCACGGCAGCGACTGCCGCGGTCGTCGCGAATGTTCCGGAAGCGACCTCTTTGCCGCGTGTGCCAGTGGCGCCGCCGCTGCCCCCACCACCTCCTCCCATTCCCGCACGTGAACCGGTCGTTGTGATCGAAGCACGCAACGGGCAGCACGAGCCCAGATCCGAAAAAGTAATCCTCGCATCGGCCGGCGTCGATGGTTCGATTGCCTTGTGGGACGTTGCCGCGCATACGCGTCTCACGACTCTAAAAGGTCACGATCGCGACGTCTTCGCGCTCGCCTTCAGCCCTGAAGGCCGTTTCCTAATCAGCGGCGGCCTGGACGGAAACGTCCGTCTCTGTGATGTCGCCTCGGGCAAGGATCGCTTCACGTTCCAGGGCCACTCCGGCGATGTCACCTCGCTCGCGTTCAATCGCGATGGCCGCACGATTGCCTCGGGAAGCTGGGACATGAGCGTGCGGCTTTGGGATATTCCCACGGGCAGCTGCAAGGCGACGTTGACCACGCATCGCGGGGCTGTCGCCGCCGTGGCCTTTTCTCCCGATGGTAAATTGCTCGCCACCGCCGGCTGGGACAAGGTGATCAAGGTCTGGGAACTCGACGGCATGCGGGAACGTTTCACTCTTCGTGGGCATGAGAAGACCGTCTCGTCGTTGGCGTTCTCGCCGGACGGCCACTGGCTGCTTTCGGGGAGTTGGGACCGCAGCGCCAAGCTCTGGGACGTGAATGCCGGTTCGCAAATCACGGTCCTGGCCGACCATGCCCTGGCCGTGAGCGCCGTATCGTTCCTACCCGATGGACGTCGAGCGGTAACCGCAAGCTGGGACAAGACGGCCAAAGTCTGGGATCTGACGACGCGCATGGTCATCCGCGTCATGTCCGGACACGCCGACTCGCTACGCGGTCTGGCGGTCTCTTCAGAAGGCGCGACGCTCGCCACCGCCAGTTTCGACGGCACGATCGGCCTGTGGGATCTGCTTTACAGCCGCGAACGGGTCACGCTCGCGCACGGCGGCAAGGTTCACGCGGTGGCGTATTCACCGCACGCGGTGCCGGTGTCGAAGTATGAGCCGGCGGAGAGTGTGACGGCGAAGTGATTGATATTCCGGTTAGCCGCGACGCGAGAACTTCGCATCGCGGCTAACTGGAATTCGAACGAAACACTGGCAATCAACCCCTCCTTCGAGTAAGATTCTCTTACTCTCTCCCACGATAATCCTCCCCGCGCTGTCTCTCCCCACGTGATAGTTATTCCCACCAACGACACATGGACCAACCCATGCGATCTCTTTTCTATAGCGCCCTCGCTGGCTTCATCGTTTCCGTTCCCGCACAAGCGGCCGCGCCGGATGAAAAAGCCCCGAGTGTGAATTGGCAAGAAGCCCGCCAATTCTGGTCGTTCCAGCCCGTCAAGCCGACCGCGCCCCCGGCGGTGAAAAGTACTCAATGGGCTAAGACACCTCTTGATCGCTTCATTCTCTCGAAGCTGGAAGAGAACGGTCTGACTCCCGTGGCCGCCGCCGACAAACGAACTCTGATCCGTCGGGCGACGTTCGATCTGACGGGCCTGCCACCGACCCCGGAAGAGATCGACGCGTTTCTGAGCGATAGTTCTCCCACCGCTTTCGCGAAGGTCGTCGATCGGCTGCTCGCCTCACCGCATTATGGCGAGTCGCAAGCTCGGCACTGGCTCGATGTCGCACGCTATGCCGAGGATCAAGCGCACACGTTCGGCGTCAAGCCGAGCACGAACGCCTACCGTTACCGCGACTGGGTGATCGATGCCTTCAATGAAGATCTGCCGTACGATCGTTTTGTGAAACTGCAAATTGCCGCCGACCTGATGGACGATGGCAGCCAGGCGATGGTGAAGAACAAGGCCGCGCTCGGCTTCTTCGGTCTCGGTGCCGTTTATTACAAGAACTCGGATGCCGCCAAGGCCGCCGCCGACGAACTCGATGACCGCGTCGACACGCTCACCCGCGGCTTCCTCGGCTTGACGGTCTCGTGCGCCCGTTGCCACGATCACAAGTTCGACCCGATCCCAACGCAAGACTATTATTCGATCGCGGGTATCTTCTGGAGTTCGAAACTGGCCGAGATTTCCATGGCCTCCAAGAAGGAGATGGACCTCTATCAGGAAGGTCAAAAGAGACTCCAAGCGGCCGACAAGAAGCTCAAAGATCTCATGCAAAGCGAGAAGGACAAGCTGATCACGGCCCGTTTGGAAGATCTGCCGATTTACTTCGTCTCGGCTTGGAAGATCGAAGCCAAGCGGTTGGTGAAGCCGAATTTCGGAGCAGTCGATCAGGCGATGCTGGACAAGGTCGATCCACTCGTGCTCGATCGTCTCCACAAATTCCTCAACCGCAAGGGAGACAACATCGCCGCGCAGGATGGTTGGTTCAAGAACATGCCGAAGGCTGGAACGCCGGCTGAACCGACGGCGGCCGTTTTCGATGCCGCCAGGAGTTTCCGTGACAACGTGAAGGCCGCGATGGGCAAAATCTCCGACAAGAAAAACGCCGACATGCTCACGGCCCTCTTTGGCGACAAGGGCGTCTTCCCGATCCCCGATGCCGAGGTCATCAAGAAGATGACGCCCGAACGCAAGCAGCAACTCGAAGCATGCAAGGTCGAACAGGCCGAGGCGATGAAGTCGGCCCCGATGGCTCCGCCAATGGTGAACGCCATCGCGGAAGGGAACATTGTTGACTTGAAAGTCTATATCCGCGGCAACCCGGCCAAGCAGGGCGACGTCGCCCCACGGCGTTTTCTCCGCGTCCTTTCGACGAGTGAGCCGAAGCCGTTCAGCAAGGGAAGCGGCCGGCTTGAATTGGCCGACTCTATTGCCGACCCCGCCAATCCGCTGACCGCACGCGTGATCGTCAATCGCATCTGGCAACAGCATTTCGGCCGTGGACTAGTTGGCACGCCATCGAACTTCGGCACCCTCGGCGAACGACCGACGCATCCGGAATTGCTCGACTATCTTTCTGATCGCTTCGTGAAGTCCGGTTGGTCGATCAAGTCGCTGCACCGCGACATTCTGCTCTCGGCCGCCTATCAGGCGAGCTCGGAACCCGACGCGAAAGCGATGCAACTCGACCCCGAAAATCGGCTGCTCTGGCGTATGAGCCGGCAACGGCTGAAAGTGGAATCGTGGCGGGACGCCTTGCTGGCCACTTCCGGCAAACTCGATCCCAAGATGGGCGGGCCGACAACAAATCTCGATGCGGCCGACAACGTCCGCCGGACGGTCTACGCCAAGATCAGCCGACACGAACTGAGCGGCTTCCTGCGGCTGTTCGACTTCCCCGACGCCAATATCACCAGCGACCGCCGCAGCGAGACGACCGTGCCGCAACAGCAACTCTTCGTTCTCAACAGCGACTTCATGCTCGCTCAAGCCAAGGCGTTCACTGCCCGCTTGCAAAAGGAAGAGAAGGACGACCCGGCACGGATCCGCCGAGCATATCTCCTTGCCTTCGGCCGCCCCGCAACCGATGATGAAGTAGCAATCGGCCAGCGCTATCTGGCCGGCAAGGATTCCCCCGAAGAGGCCGCCAAGAACAAACTGTCGCGGCCCGAGCGCTACGCCCAGGCGTTGCTGGCGAGCAATGAGTTCATGTACATCGATTGAGCTTGGCGAGCCGGCTCGCGCAAGCGGTCGGAGAATGAAACACTGCAACTCCGGCCGCTTACCAGTACTTTCAACACAACCCGGTTCGCCCTAACTTATTGTATTTAATGGGATTGAGCATTTTTCTGTGAGGTACTTTTTGAGTTCGTTCCCGAGCCAGTCGAGCAATAGTTCAAAGGTCAACGAGCCGATCCAGGCGGTTG
>JAIOQJ010000755.1 GCA_021413475.1 Planctomycetota bacterium
CTCCGGCCCCTTACGGGAGCCGGCTCGCCTTTTCGTACTACTCCCCGTCCCTCGGAATCAAATTCAATAACTGCTTCACGATATCGTCCGACTTCACGCCGGCGGCCTCGGCGTTGTAGTTGGTAATGATTCGATGCCGCAGCACCGGGGCGGCGATGGCACGGACGTCGTCGATCGACGCGTAACTCCGCCCATAAAGCACGGCACGCGACTTGGCACCCATGATGAGGAACTGGCTCGCCCGCGGGCCCGCGCCCCAAGTCACGTAGCTGCGCACGAAGTCGGGAGCTTCGCTCCCTTCCTTGCGCGTGGCCCGGGCCAAACGCATTGCGTATTTGATGACATGCGGAGCGACCGGGACGTCGAGCACAATCGCCTGCATGGCGAGCAGTTCCTCGCCATTGACGACACGCTCTACGCGCGGTTTACGGTTGGACGTGGTCGCTTCGACGATGCGGAACTCTTCATCTTCTTCCGGATAATCGACCTGGATATTGAACATGAAGCGATCTTGCTGGGCCTCGGGCAGCGGATAGGTCCCCTCTTGCTCGATCGGGTTCTGTGTGGCGAGAACGAAGAACGGCTCAGGCAGCCGATGGCGGGTGCCTGCGACGGTGACCTGGCGTTCCTGCATCGCTTCCAAAAGCGCCGCCTGAGTTTTCGGCGGCGTGCGGTTGATTTCGTCCGCCAGGATCACGTTGGCAAACAACGGCCCGTGCAGAAACTTGAAGGCCCGCGTCCCAGTGGAGCGATCGTCCTGCAGAATATCGGTTCCCGTGATGTCGGACGGCATCAAGTCCGGCGTGAACTGGATGCGGCTGAAGCTCAGGTTCATCGATTCCGCGAGGGTCCGAATCATCAGCGTCTTCGCCAACCCCGGCACGCCAACGAGCAGGCAATGGCCTTGAGCGAACAAGCCGATCAGCAATTGCTCCAGCACGTGCCGCTGGCCGACGATGACCTTATGGCATTCCGCGAGGATGCGTTTGCTCCCCTCGCGCAGCCGTTCGATCATCTCGCGTTCCTCGGCCGCCGCGACACTATCGAGGGTCTTCTCGATTTCCATGAGGTGTTGGTTCTCTTGAGAGGATGGCTCGGACTCGTTCCTGAAATGATATGAAGGGGAGCGTCGAGCGGGGCAAATCCCGGGGCTGATCCCCGAGGTTCGCAAAGCCTCGCCTCGGGGCTTGAGGGTGGACTTCTCCAAGCCCCGAGGCGAGGCTTTTCGAGCCTCGGGGATCCTCACCTTACTAAAACAACCACCGCCACCGCTCCATCAAACTCGGCTCCGGCACCTCAATCGGCCGACGATCGAACAGAAGATCCTCGGAAACGAAGCCCAAGACGTCGGTGGCGTTGGTGACGACAAAACAGCCATCGGCATACGCCAGATTGCCGAAGATGCCGGCGACCGGCTGGCGGGCGGGTTGGCCGTCTCTTGGACTGAGGAATTGCAGGCCGTGCTTCGTAGGCCAGTAGATCAGATCCACGAAGAGAACACCGCGACCGAAGGTCGCTTCGCCACCGTCGTCGTGTTGGACCCAGCCATCGGGAAAGCGTTCCGAACCGCTGACGATGTTGATGCCCCGGATACCTCGCATCGTTCCCGCGACGGTGGCGATCAGCTTTCCTTGGGTGACACCCAGCAGATGCACGACATCGACCCCCTCCCGATCCCAAAGTAAACGACCGGTGAAGGCGTCGAGGCACAAAAGGCGATCGGAATCCGCGGGAGCGGCGAAAATACGGCCTCGCTCGAATAAAGTCGGGGTGAGATCGCGACCCACCGGCGGTAGACGACGGGGATCACGGGCGTAACGATACTCCCATTGCGGCTTACCGGTCCGGGCGTCGAGGGCGATGACGTTCCCGGCATGCGTGCAGAAAACGACATTGGACCCGGCCAGTGTCAACAAATCGTGGCGGGTGCGAGCGTCGCTCGCCGGATTGAAGCCCGGCTTGCCGACGTCTCGTTGCCAGAGTAATTCCGGCGTGCCGGCATCGACCAGTCGATAACACACGATCGACGTCGCGGCCGCGCCGCCCGATTGTTTCCAGAGGGCCACATAAAGCAGGTTATCTTTTACCAGCGGCGTTCCCTCGAAGATGGTCGCGGCCGTTTTGTCGCTTTTCGGCGGGCGTAAGGTCCAGACTTGGGAGACTGGATCGGTGGGGCGTTTGCCGATGGGTCCGAGACAAAGAATCGCGCTCGAACTGTCATCGGGGCCGACAAGGCCGGGCTCTTCACGGGCAGGCCGCAGGAATTGCGTGCCGAGGCGGACGTATAAGTATCCATCCTGATAAGTCAGCGAATAGCGAACGCCCGAACGGGATGGTAGAACGCCATCCACGCCTGGAACTTCGAGCGTTTTCGTTAAATCAAACAACGTGGTCCGCCGACCCGTGATCAAGTCGAACGAGTAGACGTGGTTCGCATCGGCCACGAATACTCGTCGCTGAGCAATCACGGGATGAAAGGCCAGCGCGCGCGGGTGATCGGGGGCCGCGAATGGTCCATTCGGAAGTTTGTTCGCGACCGCGGTCTGACGGGTCTGATAGGTTGATGGTCGTGTAGTTTTATTGTGT
>JAIOQJ010000756.1 GCA_021413475.1 Planctomycetota bacterium
AAGTGAAGGCGAGCCATTCGAGTAATTCGAAAATGAAATTCAGTACGAACAGCCCGACAACACTTGCTACCAAAAGGACCGGCGCGGCAATCAGCCACCACCACCCAAGACCGTTTGGAAACAAAACGGGAATAAGCCGTACAAGGAGATTCGAGGCGATACAAATAACTGCCAAAATATAAATGCCGCAGCTGACGGTAGGGAGACAGCCACGACATTCAGCGAAACTACATCGAAGGCAGCGATAGACCACAAATTGTCCCTCAGCTCACCCCTTCAGCGGGGCAACCTCGCCGCCATCTTTCTTGATGCCGGGCAGATCGGTCTCGTCGGCGACCTTGCGGTAGCCAAGCGAAGAAAGGACCTCAAGGACTTCGCTCCAGGTCGGGAACGGCCGGCGGTTTTCGCGTTTGTAACGTTCCATCGCCTTCATGAAAAACGTTTCTTCATCGGTGTAATCACGTTCACATGTCGTCGGGTCGATGAGCCGGCGACGTTCGCTGGTGCGGCGTTTCTCGGCGGCATTTGCTCGTCGGCGGTCGAGCGCGACGGGAATGTTCCGCTTACGGCGTTCCGATCCGGGTGCCGCGGGTAGTTCGGCATCGTCGATCGGATCGAGTTCATTTTCAACATCAGGTGTGGCTTCAGGTTGCATCGCGGTTGTCTCAAGAGGGGGGTGCAAATCTTCAGCGGTGGAAGCCCTCAAATCCCGAATGATCTCGGGAACTTGAGTTCTGTGCTTTCCGTGCGCCCACCGCGTTTGTTGAATCTTCCGCAAGTCGATCATTCTAGCCTAACCCCAGTCAGAGGGTTGTCAAGTTTTATCGCGACCCTACTTATGTAAAAGCTGGTAAAATCGAGAAGACGTGCAGCCAACCCTGTGAAATCCTGCGGATTAGATAAACTTTTCGGTTGACAGACCCCCGATCGTAGGAACGGTTGACCGCTTTTCGACGGTTTTCCCCGACGGAGCGTTTACGCCGTTCATTTCGCCCGTTGCCAGCGGCTCAGAGCGGCGTTGGCCAAGATGATGACGCCGATCAGAATGTACTTAATCTACACCGGTACGTTACAAAGGTTCACTCCATTTTCGAGCAAACCGAGGACAAGTACACCAATAAGCGTCCCGATGACCGTTCCACGACCACCGGTGAGGCTCGCGCCACCAATAACCACCGCTGCGATGACGATCAGCTCAAGACCTTCTCCAGAACTCGGATTTCCGCTATCGCCGTGAGCAAACATGACGATACCTGCGCATCCAGTTAGTAATCCGGCGAGTGTATAAACAGTCACCTTAGTTCGATCAACGTTGATGCCGCACAACCGGGCCGTCGCTTCGTTGGAGCCGACCGCGAAGATATGCCGGCCGAGAACGGTTGAACGGAGCATCATCGCCACTACGACCGCCAGCACAATCATGGCGAAGAACCCGGGGTTGTAGAGTGTGCTCAGCGACAGGACATCGACCCACTCCGGTCGAGCACCGACGGGAAACGCGATCGGCGAGCGATTGGCCAGCCAGATGGCGGTGCCGCGAGCGATGCTCAGCATGCCGAGCGTGACGACGAACGAAGGTAACTTCAGCCGTGTTACCACTTGGCCGTTGATGAATCCGCAAAGGCCGCCGACGCCTATACCCGCGAGTACGGCGACGAAATTAGTCACGGGTGAGGATCCCATCGATGCGTAAAGATGGGCGTAGACGCGCATGGTCACCACGGTCACGAGCGCCACCACGGCACCGACCGATAGATCGATGCCGCCGGTGATGATGATCAGCAACATCCCCAGCGCGATGATGGCCGGAATCGTCCCTTCGTGGACGAGCACGCGCAGGTTGCCCGCGCTCAGAAACGACCCAAGCTCGCCGTTGATCGAGACCAGGATGGTGAAGCAAATCAGCACCCCCGCCAGGCCGATCAATGGACCGGAGAGAGCGTAGAGCGAGCGGGAGAGGAGAGAGGTTTTCATCGGCGAGACTCCTGGTTCGTAGTGACCCGCTTTAGCGGGTCTGAGCGCC
>JAIOQJ010000712.1 GCA_021413475.1 Planctomycetota bacterium
TGGGGGCGGACGAACAATCGGGCCCTCATTTCGCTACGGGTGCTCGAGTCGGCGAGGCGTCGGAAAATTCCGCGATTGTGTGGACGCGGCTCACGAAACATCGTGAACGAAATAATGCAGGAGTCGTTTATCCTCGGAAGGTCGATGAGAAAAATCCTCTGCCGCCGGCCGTTCCGGTCGAGCAGGTTGAAGGGGCTTGCCCCGGTATGGCGGGCCGTGTGCGATTGCGATACGGATTGAACGAAGATTTGAGTCAATCGCTCGAAACACCGTGGGTGGATGTGACCGCTGCGACCGATTTCATCCATCAATTCAAGCTCGACAAATTAAAGCCGAACGGCACGTGTTACTACGCCTGTGAGTCGGCAGTCACGGGCGAGACTCGCGTGCGGAGCGGATTTCGCGGCAAGTTCTCCACCGCTCCGTCGAAAAACAAACCGAGTGATTTCCGGTTTTGCGTAATGACTTGCCAAGGCTATCAAGATCGCGATCATCCCGAGGGGCATCCGATCTATCCTTCCATGCTCAAGCTCGAACCAAAGTTCGTCGCCATGACCGGCGATCTCGTGTATTACGATGCCAACGAACCGATTGCGGTGACACCTGCCCTCGCTCGACTGCATTGGGAGCGAATGTTTAGTTTGCCGCGACTGATCACGATGATGAAGAGTGCCTCGAGCTATTGGCTCAAAGATGATCACGACATATTGACCAACGATGCCGGCCCCGAGAATAAATCGGTTGGCACGGGGGACAGTGGGCTAACATTCGCGGAAGGACAAAAGATATTCCGGCAACAGGCACCGCTCGACGAATCGAGTTATCGCACGTTTCGCTGGGGACGTGATCTGCAAATCTGGTTCACCGAAGGTCGCGACTTCCGTTCCAAGAACAAGATGCCCGATGGACCGAAGAAAACCATTTGGGGTGCCGAGCAGAAGTCGTGGTTCAAGCGAACCGTGCAAGAGAGCGATGCCACATGGAAAGTGCTCATCAGCCCAACGCCGCTCGTTGGGCCAGATCGCTTGAACAAACGCGACAATCATTCCAATTCGGCGTTCGCTCACGAAGGGAACGAGCTTCGAGAGTGGATCAAGGCCCACGTGCCCGACAACTTCTTCGTGATCTGCGGAGATCGCCATTGGCAATTTCATTCGGTTCATCCGACAACCGGCGTGCAGGAATTCAGTGTTGGCGCGGCGAGTGATTCCCATGCAGGTGGATCGAAAGGAGAAGACAAAGCCTATCACTGCTTTCACCGCGTGAAAGGAGGCTTTCTGTCCGTTGACTTGCGCGCTGTCGAAAAGCAAAGCCGGATCACATTTGAGCTTCGTGACGTCAACGGCGTCGTCGTTTACGAAGTCGCATTCAATCGAGCCCTGTCGCAATAAACGTGAATGACCAACGTACGGGACGGTCGACGTTTTCTTGAAATAAGCTCAGAAAGACCAAATAAAACATAAAACAGGGTTTTCGCGCATCTCATTGCATGCCCGATTTTCCAACTCGCAGCATGCCCACAATCGCAAAGCTGACCGACTCTACGCGATCCCTATTAAAAATGCGTACATGCCATTCATTCAACTTAAGCGTCGCCTCCAATGGAAGAAAGTATAAGTACCCAATGACTTTGATACACGCATTCATACGACTCGTCGCGCTCGCGTTCATTGCAACTGGTTTGAATTTCGCGTCGCCACTGAGTGCCGCCGAACTGGTTTACGAAGGGACCAGCGGGATCGGTCACGGAAAGCACATCGTGTTTCTGGCGGGGGATCACGAGTATCGCTCGGAGGAATCGCTGCCGGCGCTGGCTCGGATCTTGGCGAAGCATCACGGCTTCAAATGCTCGGTGCTGTTTAACATCGACCCGGAAACGGGCGAGATCGTGGCGGGCACGCCTTCGAACATTCCTCACATGGAGGCACTTGAGACCGCAGACTTGGCCGTCGTGTTTTTGAGGTTCCAGAATCTGCCGGCCGAGCAGATGAAGCATCTCGATGCTTATCTCAATCGCGGTGGCCCCGTGGTCGGCATGCGGACGGCGACGCATGCGTTTCAAATCCGCGACGGCCAGCCGTATGCCAAGTATGACTACCGCAGCAAGGAAGCGGGTTATGAACTCGGCTTCGGACATCAGGTGCTCGGGCAAACGTGGGTCGGTCACTACGGCCGCAATCACCAACAGAGCACGCGCATCACGATCGTCGATGGCATGAAGTCGCATCCGATTCTGCGAGGCGTGACGGATGTCTGGGTTCAAGCGGGTGGCTACGTGGGCAAGCCGATCGATGGCGATGTTCTAACGATGGCTCAACCGCTGAACGGGATGACGCCGGATTCGACCCCGTCGGAGACTCAGCCGCCGATGCCCTCGGAATGGACTCGCACCTACAAGTCCGCGTCGGGCAAAGCAGGCCGTGTTTTCACGTCGCTGTATGGGACGCCGGAAGATCTGACGAACGACGGTTATCGCCGGCTGATCTGTAACGGCATTTTCTGGGCGGTCGGTTTGGAAGAGAAGATCACGGCGGACATGAACGTCGCGACCGTTGGCCCCTTCAAGCCCAATTCCTTTGGCAATCAAACACATGCTCGCGGTATCAAACCGGAAATGTATGCCGGATTCGAAAGCCCGATTCCCGCGAACAACAACACGAAGCAACCCGCCGCCAAGGAAGACGGCAAGAAGGACAAGCCGAAGAACGACAAGGCTGATGCCAAGACGGACTCAAAGACTGAAGCAGCAGTCTCGGACAAGAAACCGGCCAAGGTGCTCGCCACCGGCAAACCAGCTCGCTTCGTTCGCATCGAACTTCCGGGCGACAAACGCATTCTGACGTTGGCCGAAGTGGAAGTGATCAGCGGCAACAAGAACATCGCTTCGAATGGAACCGCGACTCAATCCAGCACCAACGGCGACGGCACTGCGGCCAAGGCGATTGATGGGAATAAATCGCCGGACTGGGGCAAAGGGGGGCAGACTCACACCACGAACGCCGGATCAACGAATCCGTGGTGGGAACTCGATCTGAAAACGTCCGCGAAGATTGAAAAGGTCGGCATCTGGAATCGTGACGGCTTCGAGCAGCGACTGGACGGCTTCACGATCACGCTGCTGGATGAGGATCGGAAAGAAGTCTTCCGCGCTGTGAATGTCGCAGCGCCGGAGGTGATGGTCATTAATGTCGAGAACGAAGGCCGGATGAGCTGGCTCACCTACACCGGGAAGACCGGAGAGCCTGCTAAAGGAGGCGGAAAGACCGCAACAGACAGCAGGAAGAGGAACACTCCTAAGCCGTCCAATGAATCCGCTCTGGC
>JAIOQJ010000763.1 GCA_021413475.1 Planctomycetota bacterium
TCTTTTGACGTTGTCACGCAAGGATCTCGACGCGGTCCTGAACGAATTGCCGAACCTGAACGACGAATTTCAGAGGACGATCAAAGAGCACCTCGAACTACGTTCGACGGTGAACCGCTACTGCGAACGCAACATCGACCTGGTCTCGGGCTTCGCCGAGAACGTCGAAATCCCCGAGACTTTCGTCGACTACTCGGCCAACCCACGCGAGTACTCGCTCTCGGCCGTGCAGACAGTCGTCCGCGTTCATACGCGGGTCTCGGACTTGTACAACGACCCGTTCAATCAACTCGAAGAGCAGATGCGCTTGACGATCGAGGGGATCAAGGAACGGCAAGAGTGGGAACTAATCAATAGCAAGAAGTTCGGCCTGATTCACTCCGTCGATCCGGCGATGCGAATCAGCACGCGCTACGGAGCACCGACGCCGGACGATCTCGATGAGTTGCTGGCACTCGTATGGAAGAAGCCGGCGTTCTTCCTGGCCCATCCGAAAGCGATCGCGGCTTTTGAACGTGAATGCACCTGGCGCGGCGTGCCGCCGGTCACGATGAACCTGTTCGGTACACCCGTGATCACCTGGCGCGGCGTGCCTCTGGTACCCTGCGACAAGCTTGAGATGAAGAGCCGTTACCAGTCGAACCAGTGGTACGGGACCACGAGCATTCTGTTGTTGCGCGTCGGCGAAGCGGACCAAGGCGTAGTGGGTCTTCACCAAGTGGGCATCCCCGGCGAGATCATGCCGAGCCTGTCGGCTCGCTTGATGGGGCTCGATAGCCTTGGCGTCGCGTCTTACCTGCTGACGCTCTATTTCTCGTGTGCGGTCTTGACCGATGATGCCCTCGGCGTTCTCGAAAACGTCGAAGTCGGCTACTACCACGACTACGAGCACCGCAAACAAACTCCCAAATAAGTTGAGTACTCATCACGCTCCGCGTGATGTTCTTTCACCAAACGGAACATCTTCCGAGCATCAAAGAACATCACGCGGAGCGTGATGAGCACTTTAACGAATCAAGCGAAACAGAGGCGCTGACATGAATGAGATTACTCCCGATTTGATCGCCTCGATCGCGACACGGCTTTTCAATGAAATCCCGGGCGCGGGTTCGGTGCCGAGGACCGAGATCGACGCGCAGCAAATGCCCACGAGCGAAATGCAGATGCCGGTCGACACGACGATAATGCCCGCGCGCTCGCTCCCCGAAGTAACATCGGTCCCGGTCAATCCGCCGACTCAGGCGTTTTCGGGGTTCTCGCACATCCCCGCGGATTTGCCCCGTTCGGCCGATTCGCCGACCCAGGCGTTCAACGGATTCTCTCACGTCCCAACCGGTTCACCCCGTGCCGCGGAAAGCCCCACGAGTAGGACGAGCGAAGCGCCTCCAGCGCCCGAAGGTCTTCGCGCGTTCGTCCAACGAGTACAGAACACCGGCCTACGTTCTGACTCCGGGCGCTGCACCGATCCGGGTCAGGATGCCATTAGCCGTCTGTTCAAGGGCAAAACCTTACCAAGCGAGTCGTCACGTCCCTTCGACGTGCAGGCCATTCGCAAGGACTTCCCGATCCTGCATCAGCGAATCCACGGCAAGCCGCTGGCCTGGCTCGATAATGCCGCGACGACGCAGAAACCGCAGAGCGTCATTGACGTCATCTCGCGGTTTTACGCGACCGATAACTCGAACATCCATCGCGGTGCCCACACGCTGGCGGCACGGGCCACGGATGCGTACGAGCAGGCACGGCAGAAGATCCAGGCGTTCATCGGGGCTTCGTCCGTCAAAGAGATCGTCCTCGTTCGCGGCACCACAGAAGGCATCAATCTCATCGCCGCCACCTTCGGCCGCAAGTTTTTGCAACCGGGCGACGAGATTATTCTTTCGACCCTCGAACATCACGCCAACATCGTCCCCTGGCAAATGGTCGCCAAGGAAAAAGGGGCCATCCTGCGCGTCATCCCCGTGAACGATCGCGGCGAGATCATGCTGCAAGAGTATCAGGCCATGCTCGGCCCTCGGACCAAAGTGGTCTCGATCACGCAGGCGTCCAACGGCCTGGGCACCATCCTGCCGGTCGCGGAAATGACGCAGATGGCCAAGCGCTACAACGCCCGCGTGCTCATCGACGGGGCCCAGTCGGTCGCGCACATGCCGGTGAACGTCCAGCAACTCGGTGCCGACTTTTTCGTCTTTTCGGGCCACAAGATTTTCGGCCCGACCGGCATCGGCGTTGTCTGGGGCAAAGAAGAGTTGTTGCATCTGATGCCCCCGTATCAAGGGGGCGGCAACATGATTCGCGACGTGACCTTCGAAGAGACGACATACAACGACCCGCCGATGAAGTTCGAAGCGGGCACGCCAAACATCGCGGACACCGTAGCGCTGGGGGCCGCTCTCGATTACGTCAATCGCCTTGGATTGCCGAATATCGAGAAATACGAGCACGAGCTTCTTCAGTACGGCACCGAGCAACTATCCCGCATCAACGGCCTGCGTCTGATCGGCACCGCCCGCGAGAAGGTCGGCGTTTTGTCGTTCGTGCTGAAGGATCGCCGCACGGAAGAAATCGGCAAGTTGCTCGATCTCGAAGGGATCGCCGTGCGGGCGGGGCATCATTGTGCCCAGCCGTCGTTGCGGCGGTTCGGCGTCGAGACAACCGTGCGGCCCTCGCTCTCCATTTATAACACCCCGGAGGAGATCGACCGACTGGCGGAAGCGATCAAACGAATTCTGCGGATGTAGGCTTTCCCTGACGGGCATTTTCCAATTTGCAATTTATTGGTCCGCCCCCGCGCGAGTCTCCAGAGGCTCAACGGCTCGCGGCCAAACATTCATTCAATCACCATTTTCCTTTGGTACTCGCCAACGAGACCGCGTATCCTGTTCGATATCACCATCGCTCCTTCCTCAACCGGAAATCGATCATGTCCGATCCGATCTCACGCCGTTCGTTTGCATTGACGACGGGATTGGTTCTTGCCGGTGCGGCGGAGTCGATGTCTGCCGACGAGAAGCCGAAGACCGATCCACCCAAGGTTGCGCTCGGGCCGGTCGAGGCCCCCTTTGAACGCGACTATCCGCCGCCTGGCTTCAAGCCGTCGTGGAAGAAGCCGCAGGTCAATCGGACGTTGGCGGCCGATTTCGTCATCTTCGCGCATTCCGAATTCGAACTCGTGAAGAAATTGCTGGAGAAGGAGCCCGCCCTGCTGAACGCCACCATGGATTGGGGCGGCGGCGATTGGGAATCGGGACTGGGCGCGGCGTCGCACATGGGCCGACGGGATGTCGTTGAATATCTACTGGATCGAGGAGCCCGCATCGACATCTTCTGTGCCGCGATGATGGGCCAACTCGATGCGGTCAAGTCGTTCCTGACAATGCAACCGAAACTGATCGACGCCAAGGGCCCGCACGGTTTCTCGCTCCATTTCCACGCCCAGGTCGGCGGGAAAGAGGCGGAGAAGGTTCTCGATTACCTCCAGACCGTGAAGAAAATCGAACTGAAGCCGGTACCGTTCCTCAAGAAAAAAACCGACACGTCGGCCAAGAAGCCGGAATGAAGTTTGTTGTCACCGGCGAGCCGAGCGGCGTAAGCCGCCGGGTTATGCGTTAGAGGTTTTAAAAAGAAGATTGAACCACAGAGACACAGAGGCACAGAGAAGCAAGAACGAGAAGAATTCGTGTATTAGTGCCCATAAAATCAAGAAAATTTCGAGGAGAGCGTGTCGTTTTCTCCTCTTTTCTCTGTGCCTCTGTGTCTCTGTGGTTCAATGTTTTTAAGTAACTTTCAGAGTTTTATGAATCACGCCGCGCGGCTCGCCATGTTCTCTCTTTCCTTCCCCGAGGTCTCTCATGCGTCTCTCGTTACTCTCCTGTTTCGTTGGGTTGATCCTCTTCCCGGCCATGGTTTTCGCCGAGGAGCCGAAGCCGTTGAAGGTTGGCATCATCGGCCTTGATACGTCGCACGTCACGGCGTTCACCGGCCTTCTGAACAGCCCGAAAGCCAAGGCCGAACTGGCCAACGTGAAAGTTGTTGCCGCCTTCCCGGCGGGCAGCCCGGATGTCGAAGCGAGTGCGACCCGCGTCAAAGGCTTCACGGATACCTTGCGGGACAAGTTCGGCGTCGAGATCGTCGATAGCATCGAGGCCCTGTTGCCGAAAGTCGATGTGATCCTGATCGAAAGCGTAGACGGCCGACCGCACCTCAAACAGTTCGAAGCATGTCTCAAGTCGGGCAAGCCGGTTTTCATCGACAAACCCGTGGCCGGCTCGCTGGCAGACGCCATTCAGATCTACGATCTCGCGGCCCAGCACAAAGTTCCGGTCTTTTCGAGTTCCTCGCTTCGCTACTCGGCCGACGTGCAAGGGATGAAGAAGAACGAAAAACTGGGGAGCCTGCTCGGTTGCCTGACGTACGGCCCCTGCTCTCTCGAATCGCACCACCCCGACCTGTTCTGGTACGGCGTCCACGGCGTCGAAGTTCTGTACACGCTGATGGGGGTCGGTTGCGAAACGGTTTCGCGAACGCAGACCAAGGATACCGACGTTGTCACCGGCACCTGGAAAGAAGGCCGAGTCGCGACCTTCCGCGGTATCCGCGGCGGCAAGAGCGATTACGGCATGGTCGTCTTCGGCAGCAAGGCGATCGAATCGCAAACGATCAAAGTCGGCTACGAGCCGCTCCTGATCGAGATCGTCAAGTTCTTCCGCGGCGGCGAGGCACCGGTTAGTGCCGCCGAGACGGTTGAAATGTTCGCTTTCATGGAAGCGGCCGACGAGAGCAAACGCCAAGGTGGCGCGCCGGTGAAGATCGCCGATGTGATCGCGAAGGCGCGCAAGGAGATTGGGGCGAAGGGGCAGAAGTAATGCGGTTGTTTTGTTAACCCGACGCGCCAGCGAGGGATTCGGCCGAATCCCTCGCTGGCACGTCGGGCTAACGTCAGACGCCAAATCGCCCGCGGGAGAACGATCATGCGCCGGCTCAATTCAATCCTGTTGCTATCGGCTCTAAGTTTGTCGCCTGCTCTGGCCGCTGACCCCGCCCCCAAGTTCCTCTCCCATCCTCCCATCCGGCCATTGCCGACCGCGAACGCACGCCCGCTTGCGGACGGCCCCAAGCTCTTTGTGGATGCAACGAAAGGCCTGGATACCGGCGACGGCTCCGAGAGCAAACCGTGGAAATCGCTTCAACACGCGGTCAAGAAACTCAAAGCGGGCGACACGCTTTATCTGCGCGGTGGAACCTATTACGAGCACGTTGACGTGAAGGTGTCAGGCACTTCGGATAAGCCGATCACCATTCGTTCCTATCCGAAGGAACTGGCCATCATCGACGGCGGGCTGCGCGAGTTCTTTGAAACACCCGAAAAAGCCTGGGAACCCTGCCCCGACGGCGCGGAGGGAGAGTTTCGTTCCGTCAAAACCTACACCGATGTGGGGAGTGCCGGCGAAGGAACGAATCTGCTCGGTAACTTTGGCGATTCGATGATCCCGCTCCAGGGTTACAAATTCTTGGGCGATCTTCGTTCTTCGAACATCTACTGGGACGTGACGGTCAAAACTGGTCCGCAAAGCAACATCTATTGCGGGCCGGGGATTCATCACGATTTGACGACGGGACGCATCCATGTGAGGCTCGCGCATACCAAGATGCCGTACCTGCCGGCCGAGGACAATTACCAGGGGATCACCGATCCGCGCAAGATCCCGCTGATCCTCGCGGGCCATCAAGGCGGTTCGCCGTTGTCCCTTCAAGAAGTTCGCCATGTCCGCTTGCAGGATCTGGTGGTGCGCGGTTCTCGTGGGCCGACCGTGGAGGTGATCGGCTCCGAGGGGATCGAGTTCGACGGTCTCACCGTCTACGGCGGCTCCACCTGTTTTGTCGTGAAAGAAACGGTCGGGCTGCGAGTTCTAAACACCGCCTGCCGCGGGATTGCCGCGCCGTGGACGTTTCGCGGGAGCTTGAAGTATCGGGCGATCGAGTCGCGGCTGTTTTCAACCGGCGGCTGGCAGCCGAGTGGGCAAGAGAGTCGCGACTTCGAATTCGCCTATAGCGAATTCACCGATTCCGTGGACGGTGTCTTCATCGGCAACGTCAAACGCGTGCGTTTTCACCATAACTTGCTGGATAATGTCACGGACGACGGCATCTTCCTGACCGCGGCGACGGCGTACGACGGCGTCACGCCCGGCGGCGATATTCACATTTACCAGAACCGGATCTCGCGCTGCCTGACATCATTCGCGTTCGGCGTGGGGCATGGCCGGCAAAAGGTGATTGCCGACGGCGTCCAGACCGGCGCGGGGGTCTACATCTATCGCAACGTCTTCGATTTTCGGCGGCCGGTGTGGTATCACCAGCCGAAGAGCGAGAAGGAAGCTCAAGAAGTCACATCGAAGGGCCGATTCGGCGGCGATCACGGCTCACCCGCCTGGGAGCCGATGTTCATCTATCACAATACGATCATCGCGGACGACGTGCCCCGCTACACCTACGGCATCAACGGCTTCGGCGGTGCGATGGGCAAAGGCACGAAGCGGCGAATCTTCAACAACATCGTCCTGCAACTCGATCTGCTGCCTGGGAACGTTCTCCCGCCCTCGACGACCGAACTGCAAACCGACGGCAACTTGTTCTGGAGCGACAAACAAGGGAAGAGCGTACAAGGTGCGGGCGAGCACTTCGCCAAGTTCCGGGCCTCGAAGGCCTTCACGGAGAGCAAAGACAAATACCCTCCCGGTTGGGGTGCGAACGATCTCTTCGCCGATCCGAAGTTCCTGAAGTTCGATGCGAACTGGAAAGTGAATCTCGATCTCGGTCTGCAAGCCGGCAGCCCGGCCATTGACGCAGGTGTGCCGATTCCCCAAGAATGGCTCGATCCCGTGCGCGACCAAGATAAGGGCAAGCCGGATATCGGTGCCCTGCCCCTCGACGCGAAGGCGTGGAACATCGGTGCCCGCGGTCGGCTGACGATGATGGGCGAAGCGACAACTCAGGAATCGTTACCGCAATTGCCGGCCCTAAAATTCACCCCGCGCCCGAGCGTCCAGAAAATCGTGAAGTCCGCCGCCATTGTCGAAGGCTACCCGGCGTTCGATGTGCCTTTGATCCATTACACGTTGCGCCGCCACGGTGTGCCGGTGGAAAGCTCCGTGCGGGCCTGGCTGGAACCGAAAAAATACGAGAACTATAGCCTCGTCGCTCTCAACGGTAATCTGCTGCGCGCGAAAGTCACGCACGATAAATTCACGCCCGACGAACTCAAAGAGTTGGACGCCTATCTGAAAAAAGGCGGCGTGTTCGTCTTGACCCTCACAGGAAGAGAATTGTTTCAGACGGCCGAGGGACTGAAGTTCCTGGCCGAGGTCACCGGGATATTGCCGCCCGTCCGAGGCCCCGGCAAGACGGTCACTCCCGCAGTGCTTGCCCCCGAACATCGATGGGTGAAACATCTCGATCCCAAGATCGCCGAGACCTGGCTCCCGACGTTGAGCAAACAGCCCGGCGCGCCGCTTGCCAAGCTCAAAGGCGA
>JAIOQJ010000764.1 GCA_021413475.1 Planctomycetota bacterium
AGATCCGCTCGGCACCCGGGAAAAGAGACATTCAGCACGTACGGCGAACCATCCACAGGACTGTTGAAAACGACAGGCGAGGCACCACTTTCAAGGCGAGACTTAAATTCAGTCCGCAACCGTTGAACATGAGCGAAGGCCTGCCGTGCCACCGCCAGTTCCAGAGCCTTCGCCAACCCGACCGCCAGGGCCACTGGTTCGGTTCCCGGCCGTCGGCCTTGTTGCTGGTGGCCGCCAAAGATTTGCGGCCGCAATTTCGCGTCGCGTCGCAATAGGAGGAGGCCAATGCCCTTGGGTGCTCCAAACTTGTGCCCGCTGGCCGAGAGCGAAGTGACGCCGAGTTTGTGGAACGAGACGGGAATCTTCCCCACTGCCTGGGCGGCATCGGTGTGAACAAGAGCCTTCGGCAAAAGCTTGACGGCCTCGGCCACCGGCTGAATCGCTCCCGTCTCGTGATTGACGAGCATCAGCGTCGCCAGTCGCGTGTCGGGATGCACTGGCTCATCGAGACCGACGCATCCGCTCGACTTGACGGTCATCCAGTCAACCGTGAAGCCGCGTGCCGCGAGTTGTTTCAGCGGTTCGATAATGCAGGGATGCTCGATGCCGCTCGCCAGAATGCGGCCCGGCGGATCGCCGGCGAGGCCGAAGAGGGCCAGGTTGTTCGCTTCCGTCGCCCCGCTGGCGAAAATGACCTCATCGGGAAATGCGTCGAGAAGGTGGGCGATTTTCTCACGGGCGTCTTCCAGGGCCTGCCGGGCCTTGCGGCCGAAGGAGTGGGAACTTGATGGGTTGCCGAAGGTTTCCGAGAGGTACGGCCGCATGGCCTCCCACACGGCAGGCGGCGTGGGGGTGGTGGAGTTGTGGTCGAGGTAGATGGCCATGATTACCCCGCGCTTCGTGAAGCCGCGACGCGGAGTCTTCGGAGCGGAGCGCTTTAGCGCCGGGACATGTGACGACGTTCCGAGGGTTAGAGCGCTCCGCTCCGAAGACTCCGCGTCGCGGCTTCACGAGATAAATTATCGCATCACGCAATCGCCGCCAACACCGCGTCGCCGAGCTCCACGGTCTTCGCCTTGCCGCCCAGGTCCGGAGGCATGAACTTGCCTTCCTTGAGAACCGCGGCGACGGCGTTGCGAATCGCGTCGGCGGCTTTGGGTTCCTTCAGATGGTCGAGCATCAACGCGGCGCTCAGGATCGCCGCAAGCGGGTTGGCGATTCCCTTACCGGCGATGTCCGGGGCGCTGCCGTGGACCGGTTCGAACATGCTCGGGTATTTGCGTTCCGGGTTGATATTGGCACTCGACGCAAGGCCGATACTTCCTGTGACCGCGGCGCTCAGGTCGGTCAGGATGTCGCCGAACAGATTGCTGGCAACGACCACATCAAACGCTTCCGGCTTGCGGACGAAGTCCATCGCGCAGGCATCCACGAGCAAGCTGGAGAAGTTCACATCCGGGAAGTCTTTGGCGACCGCCTTGGCCGCTTCGTCCCACAGAACCATGCCGTAGACGAGGGCGTTCGACTTGGTGATCGATGTGAGTTTCTTCCGCGGCCGTTTGCGGGCGGCCTCGAACGCGGCCCGGATGATTCGCTCGCAACCGCCGCGCGTGAAGGTCGCCGCTTGGACGGCGACTTCGTTCGCGGTCCCCTCGTAAAGCCTTCCACCGATCGGGGCGTATTCGCCTTCGGTGTTCTCGCGGTAGACCAGCATGTCGATCGAGCCGGCCGCCTTATCGCGCAAGGGACCGTTGACGCCGGGGAACAGATAGGCCGGCCGCAGGTTCACGTATTCGTCGAACTTCCTCCGCATGGGAAGAAGCAGTTCGTGAACGGTCACCTTATCAGGAACATCCGGGCTGCCAATGGCTCCGAAGAGGATGGCATCATGCTTGGCGAGGATGTCCCAGCCATCGGCCGGCAGTATCTGGCCGTGCTTCTTGTAGTAGGCCGAGCTCCAGGGGAGGTGATTCCAATCGATGGAACTTTGTCCCCGAACGGCCTTCTCGGCAACCCGGATTGCCTGGTCGATGACTTCGGGCCCAATGCCGTCGCCGGCGATGACTGCAATACGATGATTGGCCATGAATCTGCGGTCTTTCGAAAGGATGGGGAAGGTTTACGGGCATTTGCGGGCTTGCGCGGTTTTGCGGATTTTGGCAAGTGGCGTCAACGTTCGGCCGCCAGATGCCGATAAAGGCAATACCTCATTCGGTAACTTTACAGGTTCCCGGACCCGTTTTCCAAGTGACCCGGCGAGAAATCGATAGTGCCACCGGGCACGCGAACCGGATACCTGGATCTTGATTTGAAGGATGGATCAAGATGGCGAAATATGATGCACGAAACAACGTTCGGAAGCGGATCAGCCCCTGGCTCATGGCCGGCCTGCTGTTCACTTCGGTCGGTTGCGGTTTCCCCCACGATCGCTATGCCAGCGATGCGATGCTGGGCAGCTTCAACCGGCCGATCGCCCCGACTCCCCCCATATTCACGGGCGGCGATCCCGGCATTAGCCCGGCCGGAGACGGCGGCGTTCGCCTTGGCTTGCCCAGCCCGGACGTTTCCGCACGGTCGAATCCCACGCTCGAGCGCATGTTTATCATGCCCACGTATAGCGGCAGCATCAGCCTGAATCTATTTAAGAGCAATTCAGTAGGCGGCACCGGTGGCGGCGAATCCACCGGTGCGGGTCATCGCAGTGCGAACGTGAGTGCTGGTGCGCGGCTGATCGCGCCCCCCGCGGCCGTCGCCGAGCGTCCGGCCGCCCCCGCCCAGAATGCGGTTGCCTCCGCCAATGCCGTGACGCCGCGGCCATACGATAGCCATTCGATCCTCACGAGCGGTGCCGCCATCGCCCCCGTCCTCGGCACACCCAAGCCGCTGTCGCCTCTCGATTCGATGAAGGATCCCCGTGCGATTCTATCCGTCGAGGAAGGACAGTCCGTCCTCCAAAGTTGCGGTGCCAAGGCGATCATGCTGAATCAGCAGCCGACGGGTGAATGGAGCTACTCGTGCCAGATGGGAAGCGGCATCGACGCCCGCCGCTACGAGTCGCGAGCCGGCGACCAACTCGAAGCCGTCCGCGCGGTTTTATACCAGGTGAAGAACGATCGGTGAGTTAAAGCAAGCATTCGATTTGGCGAGCCGGCCCGCG
>JAIOQJ010000765.1 GCA_021413475.1 Planctomycetota bacterium
GTGCTGCAACTGATCATGGACAGCTTGCGTTACTGGGTCACCGAGATGCGCGTGGACGGCTTCCGCTTTGACCTCGCCAGCACGCTGGCGCGGGAACTGTTTGCCGTCAACAAACTGGGTGCGTTCTTCGACATCATCCATCAGGACCCGATCCTGTCGCAGGTCAAGCTGATCGCCGAACCGTGGGACGTCGGCGAGGGTGGCTACCAGGTCGGCAATTTTCCTGTGCTCTGGACCGAATGGAATGGCAAATACCGCGATTGCGTTCGCCGTTTCTGGAAGGGAGACGGCGGCATCACCTCCGAGTTCGCGACACGCATGGCCGGTTCCAGCGACCTTTATGCGTGGAGCGGCCGTCTGCCGTATGCCAGCATCAATTTCATCACCTGCCACGATGGTTTCACGCTTCGCGATCTGGTCAGTTACAACGACAAGCATAACGACGCGAACGGCGAAGGGAACAAGGACGGGGCCTACGACAACAATAGCTGGAATTGCGGGGCCGAGGGGCCGAGCCCCGATCCGGCTATCGACGTGTTGCGTTTCCGCCAGCAACGCAATTTGCTCGCCACCTTGTTCCTGTCGCAAGGCGTGCCGATGATCTGCGGCGGCGACGAATTGAACCACACACAGAACGGTAACAACAACACTTACTGCCAAGACAGCGAGTTGACATGGTTGAACTGGGAACTCGACGCCAACGGCAAAAGTCTTCTCGAGTTCGTGCGCAAGGTGGCGCGCATCTGGAAAGAGCAGCCCGTCTTTCAACGGCGTCGCTTTTTCCAGGGCCGTCGCATTCGTGGTTCAGACATCAAGGATATCTCCTGGTTCACACCCGCGGGCCAAGAAATGTCAGATAGTGACTGGGATGCCGGCTTCGCGAAATGTCTGGGCGTCCGCCTCGCCGGCGACCTGATCGGCGATGTCGATGAACGCGGCGAACCGATCCGCGGCGAGACGTTGATGCTACTGTTGAACGCTCATCACGAAGCGATCCCGTTCACGCTGCCACCCACCAAAGTGGAGCATCATTGGGAATGTTTGATCGAGACTTTCGAGCCGGGCGCTTCGGTCAAACCGCTCTCGGGCGGCGACCAATTCGAACTCAAAGGTCGTTCTTTGGCCGTGTTCCGCACCGTCTTGCTCGAGGAAACCGGGCAGCCGGTTACGGCGATTCAGGTGGAATCGTTGCGCAAGGAAATCGACAGTCCGAAATTGCCGCAACCCGTTCGCTTGCCGGGGGCACACTGACATGTACGAACAGCAGGTACGTCGACGACTATCAACAGGCGCTGAAGTTCAGTCGTCCGGCTCCGTTCATTTCCGTGTTTGGGCGCCGTTGCGTCAGTCGGTGGCGGTGGTGGTTTTACAAAAGCCCGACAAGGAAATCGCGCTGGTTTCAGAAGGAAACGGCTTCTTTTCCGCGCTGACCGGACGAGCCAGCGCCGGTTCGCGCTATAGCTACCGGCTCGATGGGGAAGAGAAGACCTATCCCGATCCGACGTCTCGTTTTCAGCCGGAAGGGCCGCACTGGCCCTCCCAGGTGATCGATCCCAATGGTTTTCAATGGACCGACGAGAAATGGAACGGTTGCGGCGTCAGAGGCCAGATTATCTATGAGATGCACATCGGGACATTCACGCGGGAAGGAACCTGGGCCGCCGCAATGGCTCAGTTGCCGTCGTTGGCCGACTTGGGGGTGACGGTCCTCGAAATCATGCCCGTGGCGGATTTTGCCGGCGACTTCGGCTGGGGATACGACGGCGTCAACCTCTTCGCGCCGACCCGGCTCTACGGGAGCCCCGATGATTTTCGCCGTTTCGTGGACAAAGCACATTCCCTGGATCTCGGAGTGATTCTCGATGTGGTTTACAACCATATCGGTCCCGATGGGAATTACCTGAAACAGTTCTCTTCCCACTATTTCACCGATCGTTACAAGAACGACTGGGGCGAAGCGATCAACTTCGACGGCGACGACAATGGACCGGTTCGCGAGTTTTTCGCCGGCAATGCCTCGTACTGGATCGACGAATTTCACCTCGACGGATTGAGGCTCGACGCGACCCAGCAGATTTACGATTCTTCGAAGGAACACATTCTCGCGGTCATTGGCCGTCGTGTTCGCGAAAAGGCGCGGGGACGAGATACCATTCTCGTCGCAGAGAATGAACCCCAGCACGTGAAACTGGTGCGGCCGGTCGAGCAGGGCGGCTACGGCCTCGACATGCTTTGGAACGATGACTACCACCACAGTGCCATGACCGTACTCAGCGGCCACAACGAGGCCTATTACACCGATTATCACGGCACGCCCCAGGAATTCATCTCCGCCGCCAAGTGGGGCTATCTCTACCAGGGCCAGCGCTACAAGTGGCAGAAGCAGCGTCGCGGTACCCCATCGTTCGGACTTCCGCCCACGGCATTCGTGAATTTTCTCCAGAATCACGATCAAATCGCGAATTCTGGAGCGGGCCTGCGCTGTCATCAGTTGAGTTCGCCCGGTCGCTTCCGAGCCCTGACGGCGTACACCCTGCTGATGCCGGGTACGCCGATGCTCTTCCAGGGTGACGAGTTCGCGTCTTCGAGCCCGTTTCTGTTCTTCGCCGACCATCACCCGGAACTGGCGGTACTTGTGAAAAAAGGGCGAGCGGAGTTCTTGGCGCAATTTCCGAGCCTCGCTCTTCCCGAGATGCAAGCCCGCCTGACCGATCCTGCCGATCCGAAGACGTTCTCTCGCTGCATCCTTGATTTCAGCGAACGGACACGGAATGCCGGTACCTATGCCTTGCATCGCGATTTGATCCAATTGCGCCTTAGGGATCCCGTCTTGTTCGCTCCGGATCGCGGCCAGTTTGACGGGGCGGTGTTGGGCCCCGAGGCCTTCCTCCTTCGCTATTACGGCGGGGCCGAAGGCGATCGACTGTTGGTGGTGAATCTCGGGCGCGATCTTCACCTTGACCCAATTGCCGAACCTCTGTTGGCCTCTCCGGAAGATTGCCGTTGGACAATCCGTTGGTCGAGCGAAGACCCCCGTTATGGTGGTCTGGGGACTCCCGAGCCTGATACATCCGAGAATTGGCGTCTGCCCGGGCACGCGACACTTTTGCTTGTCCCGCGACCCATTCTGTCAGACCCAAAAGCATAAGGGGCGATACCATGACCCCGAGCGAACTCCTGGATCGAACCTTCGAGCGGATCGCCGCCCAGCGCCGCTTGCCGGAATCTACCTATCGCTTGCAATTGCACGCGGGCTTCACGTTCCGCGACGCGGAGGCGATCGTTCCCTACCTGCACAGCCTCGGTATCACTCATTGCTACACGTCGCCCTATCTCCAGTCCCGACCTGGGAGCCTGCACGGTTACGACATCACCAACCATGCGGTTCTCAATGCCGAAATCGGCAGCGTCGAGGACTTCGAGGGCTGGGTGAAGGATCTACACGATCGCGGCATGGGTCAGATTCTCGACGTCGTGCCTAACCACATGGGGATCGCCGGCAACGCGAATGCCTGGTGGAACGATGTGCTCGAAAATGGCCCGCTATCGTCCTTTGCCGGCCACTTCGACATCGCCTGGGAGGATTCGCCTCGGCCCGAACTGTATAACCGCGTTTTGCTGCCGGTCCTGAGCGATGCGTATGGAAAAGTGTTGGAGGCCCAACAGCTTCAGCTCGTTTATGACGACGGCTTCGCGATCCAATACTTCGAGCACCGTTTTCCGCTGGCACCGCTCAGCTATGCGTTCGTGTTGGAACAAAAAGTTGACGAATTGGAACGCCTGCTCGGCGCCGACGCTCCGCCGGTCCAGGAATATCGGAGTATTCTGACTGCTCTTTCGCATTTGCCCGGACGAAATGAGAAAGACTCTGCCAAAATAGCGGCCGGCCAGCGGGAAAAAGAAGTGATCAAGCGGAGGCTGACCAAGCTCGTGCAAGAATACGGCGAGGTCCGCGATTCCCTACACAAGGCGATCGAATTATTCAACGGCCGGGCTGGCGAACCGGCCAGTTTTAATTTGCTCGATGAACTCCTCGACCGGCAGGCTTATCGGCTATCATTCTGGCGAGTCGCCTCGGACGAGATCAATTACCGCCGTTTCTTCGATATCAATGAGTTGGCGGCCTTGAATATGGAACGGCTTGAGGTGTTTACCGCTGCCCACGAACTTGTCTTTAGACTCCTCAGCCGCGGCAAGTTGGACGGCGTCCGCATCGACCATATCGATGGCTTGTACGACCCCCGCCAATATCTCCAACGCCTCCAACAGTATTTCGTCCTGGCCTGTGCACGCGAAATTCTGGCCGAAACGCCCGAGATTGCCGACGTCGATAAGAAGGAACTAGAGGCGTCGCTGCTCGATTGTCTGCGTACACGAACGAACGGGAGCGAACTACCCCTCTATGTCGTGGTGGAAAAGATCCTCGGCTCTCACGAAGATCTGCCGGGCGACTGGGAGATGAGCGGTGCCAGCGGTTACGATTTTGCGAAGATGACCAACGGCCTATTCATTGACCGCTCTGCCGATTTGGCGTTCCAGCAACTCTACCGCGCTTGGATCAACGACGATACTTCGTACTCGGAGATAATTTACCAGAAGAAGTTTTCGACTCTACACGACGCTCTTTCGAGCGAGTTGCACATGCTCGGCCGGCAACTCGACCGGATTGCCCAACGGAATCGTTTCTCGCGGGATTTCACGCAGAATAGCCTGCGGTTCGCACTTCGACAGATCCTGGCCAGCTTCCCCGTCTATCGCTTCTACATCGCGGATGACGGAGTCAAGGAATCCGATCGGTTCTATGTCGAGTCAGCCATTCGCCGTGCCATTCGGCGTTCGCCGACGATAAACCGCTCTCTGTTCCATTTCATCCGCGACATGCTTTTATTGAAGCCGCAGGAACCCGCGACGGACGACAGCATGGCCGAGCAGCGCCGATTCGCGGGCAAGTTCCAACAGGTGACGGCACCCGTAACCGCCAAGGGTGTCGAGGACACCGCCTTCTATGTCTACAATCGCTTGCTTTCGTTGAACGAAGTCGGCGGCGATCCTTCCCGGTTCGGTGTCTCTGCCGAGGCAGTTCACCGCTATTTCCAGAAGCGGCAAAGCAAATGGCCGCGTTCGCTTTCGCCGCTCTCCACGCACGACACCAAACGCAGCGAAGACGTGCGGGCGCGTCTAAACGTGCTCTCGGAGTTTCCCGACGACTGGCACAAGCGGTTGGTCCATTGGAACCGCTTGAACGAAGCACATCGCGGTTGGGTTGACGACTCGCCCGTCCCGGACGCCAACGAGGAGTACTTTCTCTACCAGACCCTGTTGGGAGCTTGGCCGCTCGAACCTTGTTCTCCGGAAGAGTTCGCCGATTTCGTGAAACGCCTGCAAGCGTACATGTCGAAGGCTTTGCACGAGGCCAAGGTCCATTCGAGTTGGATCAATCCGAATGATGCGTTTGATGAAGCGATGAATCAGTTCGTGGCACGAATCCTGGATGAAAAGTCCAGTGCTGAGTTTCTGCGCGATTTCCGAGAGTTCCAGTCGCGAATCAATCACTATGGCATGTTCAATTCGCTAGCCCAGACGCTCTTAAAGATAGCGTCGCCCGGCGTCCCCGATACCTATCAGGGAACCGAACTTTGGGACTTCAGCCTGGTAGATCCCGATAATCGCCGACCGGTCGACTACGCAAAACGCCAGGCGATGCTTCAAGAATTGGACGACAAGATTGCGTCCGCGGGCGACGATCGGCGAGCACTTGTCCGCGAACTCGTGAAGACCAAGAATGACGGCCGCATCAAGCTTTTCCTGAACACCCTGGCCCTGCGCTGTCGCCGCGATCATCCCGGCCTGTTTTCAACAGGCGAGTATCTTTTAGGGGAAACGGCAGGAAAAAGACGTGAACATGCGTTTGCCTTTGCCCGGCGGAACGGCACGGATGTTGCGGTAGTTATCGTTCCTCGATTCTTGACCAGAATGTCCAGTGAGGCACCGGGAATCCTTGAGGGTCCCGTGTGGGAAGATACCCAAGTTCTGCTGCCCGACGTCAATCAGGTACGGCGGTGGAAGAATGTTTTCACCGGAGAGATATTCGATTCGACGCTAGTAAACGATCAGACGGATTTCTCGCTCGAGCAGGTTCTCGCGGACTTTCCCGTAGCCCTGTTAATTGCCAAGCCCCTGCCGTAGGATGGGTCTCGCGGCCTGT
>JAIOQJ010000766.1 GCA_021413475.1 Planctomycetota bacterium
GCTGTCGGGCCAGGAGGACGGCCGGCCCAAGGTATTTCGTGATTCTGCCGTGGGCAACTTGCGCGCGTTCTTCGACCAGTTCAAGAGTTTGAACGTCCGCTCGAACGAGCAACTCGATCGCCTGGTCGAGCAGTGTCAGCAGGTTGTTCAGGGAATCGAGCCGCAGCAACTCAGGGACAGCGGCGGCCTGCGGCAACAGGTCGTCACGCAGTTGGCCGGCGTGCAGGCAACTCTGGACGGAATGCTGGTCGACCGGCCTCGTCGCCGGATCGTTCGCCCTTCGCCCTCCACGAACGGAGCGAGCCATGAACCTCGTGATTGACCCGTCTGGGGGCATTCGCTGCGTGTACGGCGAAGGCATCGATCTGAGTGCCCTGGGTTCCCTGACAATCACCCGAGCCAGCTACGTCGAGCCAGACGCGTCAGGGGCGTGGTGGGCCGAGTTGCTCCCCGTCGGCGGCCCGCGTCTGGGGCCATTCGCTCGACGATCGGATGCTCTGGCAGCGGAACAGTGCTGGCTTGAAGCCCATTGGCTTCACGCAAATTCGACCGAGAACCGTCCGGGTTGACTCAGATTATCCATTTTAACAAGGAGGCACTGAATGGTGTCCACGCGTATTCACGCACCGCGACGCGAGGAACCGTTGGTCGTGGCCTACGGCTTGGGGGTGGATTTGACGGCGATGCTTGTCGAGTTCGCCCGCCGGAAGATTCGCCCCGACCTGATCCTGTTCGCCGATACCGGCGGCGAGAAACCCGAAACCTACCAGTACCTCGACGTCATCCAGCCCTATCTTCGGGATGTTGGCTTTCCGCCGGTCATCGTGGTGCGCTATCAGCCGAAGTGGGCCGTCTACGACACGTTGGAGGACCAATGCTTGCACACGGGCACCCTTCCGTCGCTGGCTTACGGTGGTAAGAGTTGTTCCATCAAATATAAGCGCCACCCGCAAGATAAGTACGTTTCTACCTGGGAGCCTGCTCAGCGCTGCTGGGCGGCGGGCGGCAAGGTTCTGAAGGCAATTGGCTTCGATGCGGGTCCGGCGGACATGCGGCGACATCGTTACGTGGAGGATGACCGATTCCGTTATTGGTACCCATTGGTCGATTGGGGTCACGATCGTCCTCGGTGCCAGCAGATCATCGAGCAAGCCGGACTCCCGGTGCCGATGAAGTCGGCCTGCTTCTACTGCCCGGCATCCAAGAAGCCGGAAATCGTCTGGCTTCAGGAACATCATCCCGACCTTCTTGAGCGTGCCCTGCAAATCGAACGCAACGCTCAGGAAGGCCTCCTCACGATCAAGGGTCTGGGCCGGTCCTATTCCTGGGAAGGATTCCTCAAGAGGCGTGACGAGTTCCCGCTTCTTGATGGCTGCTCGGGATGACGGCCTGACGATCAACTCATTCCTTAAAGGAGAATCTCCATGCCTCTGAAACTCAACATCGGCCTCAATCGCAAGGTCGGTGATGCCAACTACGGTTCGCACGGAGCGAGCGTCAACCTGGAACTGGAGGTCGAAAGCGCCTTGGCTTCGGACTCCGGCAAGCTCCAGGAGAGGATCCGCCAAGTGTTCCAACTGGTTCGCTCGTCGCTGGACGAGGAATTGGGCACACACAGTGGGACCGAGCCGACGCCGGCGGGGAATGGCAACGGCCATGCTCCCACGCCCACGCCCAAGCCGAACGGCAATGGCAATGGCAGCAACGGTCACTCGGCACCGAGAAACGGCTCGGCAAAGCCGCGACCGGCGACGACGTCGCAGGTGCGGGCTATCCGGGCGATCGCCGAGCGGTTGAACATCGATCTCGATAAGCTGCTTCGCGACGACTACCGGGTCGGCAAGGCCGAAGAGTTGTCGATCGGCGATGCCAGTGCGCTCATCGACTCACTCAAGAGATCGGACCAGACGTCGGGGTCCTACACGTGAGCCGGCCACTCCCGCCACTCGAGCGCCGTCCCCAGACAATTCAATTGGATCATCTCAGCTACTCGGCCATCCGGGCCTATCAGACTTGCCCGCGTCAGTTCGACTACCGGTACGTGCAGCGGCTGCCCGACGAATCGGTATCGTCGAGCCTGCTGTTCGGTACATCGTTACATCGGGCCGTCGAAGCACACTTCATGGCGATCATGGAAGGAGTACCGCCGCCGGATCTGGACATGCTGGTTGGCTGTTTCTGGGCTGGTTGGCATGCCGAGAGCAAACCGATCCAGTTCAACAAGGGCGAAGACCTGAACACTGTTGGAGCGCTCGCGGAGCGCATGCTGAGAGTATTCCAGGTCAGTCCGTTCGCCCGGCCAGAGGGGCGGTTGATCGGCATTGAAGAGACCCGGCGAGGAAGCTTCTCCGCCAGGTGCCCGGACTTTGTTGCCCGCCTCGATCTGTTGGTCGAGACGGATGAAGCATTGGTGGTGACCGACTTCAAGACTTCGCGGAGCCGCTGGTCAGTCTCCAAGCTATTGGCGGCGGCTCCGCAGTTGTTCATCTATCACGAACTGATCAACGATCTGGCTGCCGGCCGGCCGGTGCATCTCAAATTCGCCGTCCTGACCAAAGCCAAGAAACCGGTCCTGACCGAGCATCAGGTATATGTGACGCCGGCACTCTTGGCTCATATCCGTCGGACCGTGGAAGCGACCTGGGATGCCATCCAGAAAGGAGCCTTTCCTCCGAATCCCGCGCCGATGCACTGTCCTCGCTGCCCTCATCAGAAGAGGTGCGGAGCCTGGCCTTCCTCACCTTGCCCCGAATCCATTCCCCGGCCCGTCGCGTTGAGCAGCGGGCCGATTTCATTTCCATCCAGGAGTTCCACGATGGTTGTTCTTGAACGCCGGGCGGCCTGGCTATTCCGGGCAGCGCTCAGTCGCTGTTTCGTGCGTCCCGGCATGAAGCCAGGGCAGACCAGCTTGCAGATCCGGCTCGGACCGGACGGCTTGCGGATGCATGCTTGTGCACCGGAAATCGCCATCAGCTACGCGCCGGGTGGGCCGCCCGGCAAAGGCGTATTCACCTTCATTCCGAAGTATCTCGCGGAGTTTGAAGGTCGTAACGCCGATCCGGTCGAGATCACGCTGCTGCGCCCTGATATGCAACGCCGTGACGGAATTTTCGCCTTGAAAAGTCGGTAGTTACAGAAATTGGAGGATATGCGAAAGGAGCCAGATTCCCTGAACAGCCAACCGAATACGCTTCGGACGGAAAGGAATCTGGCTCATGTCGAAGAAAAAA
>JAIOQJ010000782.1 GCA_021413475.1 Planctomycetota bacterium
GCGAGGGACGAGCAATCTTCAAGCATTTCCAGATCCTCGACGCCGACGGCAATGCAGTCCCTGACCCGTGGCGCGACACCGAACTCTGGAACGACGACGCCACCCGTTTGACGCTCTGGATTCATCCCGGCCGGATCAAGAAAGGGGTGAACCTTAACGAAGAGCTAGGCCCGGTTCTGGACCCGGATCGGCGTTACACGCTGGTCGTCGATTCGAAATTGGTCGATGACGAAGGCCATCCGCTCGCCAAGTCGTTTCGCAAGGAATTCAAGACGATTGGGGTCGCGAAGGAAGCCCTGCGCTTGAAAGATTGGGCCGTGAAAAAACCGGAGGTCGGAACCCGCGACTCGCTTGAAGTTCGCCTACCGCGGCCGCTCGATCGGGCACTCCTCAATCGCTGCGTGATGGTGCGCGATGAAGAGGACAAACCGCTCGCCGGCCGATTGGAAATTGGCAAAGAAGAGCGATCATGGACCTTCCGGCCAAATCAGCCGTGGAAAGTAGGCGAATTCAAAATCGAAGTCGATGAAAGGCTGGAAGATCTGGCGGGGAATACGATCGTGCGCGTGTTCGATTTTAACCGCGAGTTGTCGGAGGTCAAAGACCCGGTGAGGGTGTTGGTGTTTCGTGTGGGAAAGTGACGCCGAGATCGATTCAAATAGAGCGAATTGCCCAGGTAATCAAAAACACAACCAAAGCCAGCGCCGCGACTGAGGCCAACGTTAGTCCCACCAAGACTCGGCGACTGGAGCGTTTCGCGCCTTCAGGATCCATCATCGCCTGTTCCATCAAAGCCACGTTCCGCGTATTGGCCTTCCAGCCAATGTCGAAAAAATCGCCGGCGAAGGGGATCAAGCCGATCACCATGTCGATCCAGAGATTCAGCATCATGCGAAGTTGGACGACACGCGGCACACCGAAACTTGCAGCGGATTGAACGATGTAGCCGCCGAGCAATGTACCAATGACATCGCCGACTACCGGAATCAAGCCGAGAATGGCATCGAAGCCGAAGCGAATTTTCGTTCCGGGGACCCGGAAAGCAGTGTCCAAAAGATTTGCCAACGCCTTGAATTTGTCGAGGGAGGCGTCGGATCGAATGATGATTGGCATCATAGTAGGCTCTCACGCTCCCGTCAGAATGTGGTGCATTCCGACGGGAGCATTCTTACGTTTACTGCCTATTTCCAGGAACAGAACTTCTCAATATGGAACGCGGGCCGGCGGCACCACGACTTGGCCTGGGACGGTTGTCCGTTGGTCCGCCGCATACTGTACAGGTGTTTGCGCCGGATTAGCCGCACTCGTTGGCGGAACCACGACCGGAGTTCCCGCCGCTGCTGTGGACGCCTGGGCCAGAGCTAAATCTTCCGAGGCCTTGTTAGCAATGTTTTCCTCGGTCTTTTGTGCGGACCGACTGATAGCTCCCTGAATCATGCCGATAACGACAAAGGTGATACCCGTCAGAAAGAGCCCAATCAGCCAGAAGCGTCCGTTGGCACTGAGGGGATTGGCGGCGGAGCGCTCCATCGTGAAATACCAAACGGCTACCCAGACATCGAGCAAAACGCCGCCCGTGAAGAAAAGGAGTCCTGTCCGAGAGCCTTTCGTCCATTGCGTTTGATTAAACATGAGTTCTCCAATGAAGAATGAAGCGATAGGCAATGCCATAACGCAAAAAAGTCTCCGCGAATGACATCAACTCATGCATTTCCAGTGCCAACTCACCAACAAAGCAGCGGTGATCGCCTTACTTCTTCCTCCAATACGTAGGCAAGTCTTTTTTCGTCTCACCAAGGATCTCCATCACCGCCTTGCAATCCTCCGGCTCGAGATGAGCGAACGCCTTGGATGAATCCCTTCCTGTCAACACTTCCCATAATCGTCGATAGACGCGTTCCTTGGCCTCGGGGGGAAGTTCATCGAACAACCGCGAGTAAACGACGTAACTCATGGGATAGCGGAACATCCGCGATTTCAGGTCGAACTCGCGAAGTGTCCGGCCGTTTGAATCGAACGGGCCGCGCGCGGTGAATTCTTTCGCGAAACCCGATGTGCCGGCAACGGCTTCTTTCAACGGTGCTTCCTCGCTGAAGAGCAAGTATTGAACGACCGGCTCACAGGCCCAATTGATGCGGCGAGTGATCCCCTCCGTGCGCTCGTTCGCGGGGCTGCCGAATGCCTTGTTCAATTCGGCCTGTTCCGCCAAGGCCAACCTCGTCTGCATGCTCGCCCTGGTCAAGCGGTTGTGTGCCTCGCATTGATGTTCGAGCACCATCAAGGCGACGAGATCGCTATGAGGCGTCAGATAATCCGCGACCGTGAAGAATGTCTTCAGATTAACGACATTGACCCCGGTGAAATCCTTGGCGGTGTCGGACCAGCCGCCCACGACTTGGTTGCCCAAATGCGTCTGTTTGCCGCTGGTTCCCGTGACGTACCAGCCTCCCCAGCGCTCCTCAAAGGGCGTGGTATGATCGACACGCTTGGTTCCTCGCGAAAGCACCATCTCTCCCGTTTGATCCACGGAGACCGAACGCATCAAATGACCGGGAAACCCTTGATTGGCCGACGAGCCATGACAGAGCAGGCACGTCTCCGTCTGGCGCGTCAGGGGATTCTGTTTTCCTGGATTCTGACTTACGGTGTAAAACACCGTGCCGAGTTTCGGATCGGCAACCGCTATCTCAAGAACATCTCCCCGCTGACAGAAGCCAATGGAAACCTCATCATTGAAATAGATTGCTCGCGGCCGCTTCGGCCCAATTCGTTGGCGTTGCAGGCTCGTCCGCGAGTAAACGAGGACTTGCGAAGAGAGCGGAACATCCAGGTTTTTCAGCAACGAGCGGAGATACCCGTGCTCGTCGTCGTATTGAAGCGATGCTTTCTCGGCGCGCAGGCGCTTCATCAACGAGGTGATCGCATTATCGGGTTCGGCGGTGCTATACTCGATCGGTGCCCGATCGAGATCAACGGCAAACCCAGGGGTGATGGTTGCCAGTAAAAACAGACCGCAGAGCAGTGAACGAAGTGGAAATTTCATCATACCCTCGCATCCGATGAACACTTGTTCGGCCATTCCGAGTGCGAACAACTCATATTGGACAATTATATCCAATTTATAGCCGTCATCAAGTTTCTTTTTTCAGCGACAGCATTTCAGGATTCGAGATAATGTTCGAAACGAATCTTCTCACGCGTTTCTCGATCGCGTCACTCTGCCGAGCGATCGACAGTCCGAAACGAACCAAAGTGATGTGCCTCGTGTCTTCCATTTCACGATTGCGAAGGCGCACTCGATCACCGTGCTACATACGTTAAATACATATCGATCGAGTCACCGGCTTCCGCGCAAGCAGGCTGGAAAGGACACTGAAATGGAACGGTTCTTGAATCTTCTGGGCGGAGATGCCCAACAGCGAGTCGTAACCTCGGTCATCATCTTCTTTCTGACCACGGTCGTCTCGCTGTTCGTCGGCCGCTGGTGGGGGCGTTGGCGGGCACGGCGAGAGTGGTCGCAGAAGAACTTCATGCATCGGGTAATCGTCAGCCTGAATAACTTCTCGGAAGGTTTCCTGAAGATCCGCACGATTTTTGAACGCTCGCTGGAGGAGGTTTTCATCAACGCCACGGCGGTCGAGAAAGTCTCCTCGGCCTCGCGATTGACCACGCCGGCAAATCCGATGCTGCCAATCGCCAAGGACGATCGCTGGTTCCTGTTAAACTTCATCCTCAACGCGGTTGCCGAGGAATTCAACGAGGGACAGGTTCGCTACGACGCGGGACTACCGATGAAGACCGTGACTTACTTGCTCTTCCTGACCTGCGAAGCCGTCGGCCCCGACCGCATCCGCAAAGTGCGTGCCATGATGATTCGCAAGGATATGCTCTTGAACTTACCCGATGGAATGCCGAAACTGGAACAACCCTGGCATTCCGATCGCATGGATACATTACGAGTGGCGGCCAAGCTGTACCAGAGCGAACCGGACAACTTTCTGGCGCTTGACGTGTATGTTTGATCGACTATTCGAATGGCGATTCTGGTTGAACGCCTCGTGATTCGCGTGCCCCAATGTCAAACGTGTCGCATGCTCACTATCTACATCGATGCCGATGCTTGTCCCGTGAAGGATGAGATCTATCGCGTCGCCCGGCGATACACGATGAGCGTAAAGATCGTCGCCAATTCGGCGATGCGGGTGCCCGCCGATGTGTTGTTCGAGCTGGTGGTGCGCACGGGTTTTGGCGCGGCGGACGATTGGATCGCGGAACAATCGGGCCTTGGGGATGTGGTTGTCACCGCGGATATTCCGCTGGCCGCCCGCTGCATCGCCAAGAATGCCCGCGTTCTCGATGCCAAGGGCCGTGTCCTCACCGATAGCGACATCGGTGCCGCCCTGGCCATGCGAAATCTGATGGAAGAACTCCGCCAAGGCGGCGAATCGACCAAAGGCCCGGCCCCGATGACGCCGCGCGATCGGTCGAAGTTCCTTTCGAAGCTCGATGAATTGATCAACGCGGTGAAGCGGGCGCATCCGGTCAAGGCTACCTGATTCCGTTTCGTTCGCGATCTCCCCGAGCCCGAAGCGCTAGCAAGGGCGAGAGTTCGCCCTTGCTAGCGCTTCGGGCTCGGGGAGTTCTCTCCGTTTTGGGTTTAAGATGAGACCTCGCGGGATTGGGTGGCAACTAAGAATCTGGAAGGAGCGGACTGTGGTCAAGTTTGCATGTTATCTAGTTCTCGCCTTGTTGCCGACGCCTTTGGCCGCCGCGGAGATCAAGGTCTCGATCCGTGCCGACTTTCCGGGCGGCAACGTCGTGGTCGTCAAGAACGAAGGGAACACGATCGAGCTCGCCCCCGATTTACGCGGCGGACGGCCCTGGTTCTACTGGTACTTCGAAGCCGAGGCATCCCAACCGGGGAAGGTGACCTTCGCCTTCGCCAATCCGCCGATGGTTGGCGTGCGCGGGCCGGCGATCAGTCTCGATGACGGCAAGTCGTGGCAATGGCATGGGGCCGAGCATGTCGCCTATGCGCCGCCTCCAGGAAAGGACGGTGTCAAACAGCGAGAGAGTTTCACCTATGAGTTCACCGCCAAGAACCTGAAAGTCCGCTTCGCGGTGGTGATTCCGTACGGGCAGAGCGAACTCGATGAATTTCTGAAGAAGCACGGCAAGAATCCTCACCTGACGCAAAAAGTGCTGACGAAAAGTACCAAGGGCAAAGCCGTGGAGTTGTTCCAAATCGGCAAGCCAGGCCCGAACGTGAAGACCCTTCTCCTGACCGCCCGGCACCACGCTTGCGAAACGATGGCGAGCTATGTGCTCGAAGGCTTCATCGAGGAGGCGCTCTCCGATTCCCCCGCGGGCGTTGCTTTTCGCAAACGGTTCGCGCTCTTCGTGGTGCCGTTCGTCGATAAGGACGGCGTTCTCGCGGGCGATCAGGGGAAGAACCGCAACCCGCACGACCACAACCGCGACTACGGC
>JAIOQJ010000783.1 GCA_021413475.1 Planctomycetota bacterium
GAGCCGCTCGCGGCTTAGCGAACACTCATGGACGTCGAAATTGCACAGTTTCAAACGCCTGATTTTCTCGCTCCAACCTTCCTTGATCGGATCCTGATGGTTCTGCGTGCGACAAAACGAATGCCGGTGATTCTCGATGCCCGCGTCCTGTGCGGGTCGGGCGGTGGGCCGGATAAGACGATCATCAACTCGCCGCGTTATCTCGAAGCCGACGGTTACCGGATGCGTTGCGTCTATCTCCGGCATCCGGAAGACGCGGGCTTCGATGCCCTGCGGCAAAAGGCCGAGGATCGCGGCGTTGATTTGATCTCGCTCGCCGACCACGGCCCTTTTGATTGGCGGGTGGTGCCGCGGTTGCTCGACATCTGCCGCCGCGAGAATGTGCAGGTCTGGCACGGCCACGATTACAAGACCAACGCCCTCGGCGTGGTGCTGAAACGTTTCTGGCCGATGCGGTTGGTCACGACCGTTCACGGTTGGGTGCAGCACACCCGGCGGACACCCCTTTACTACCTGATTGATCGACTCAGCCTGCGGTTCTACGAGCGGGTCTTCTGCGTCTCGGACGATCTGTTTTCCGCGTGCCGAAAAGCGGGCGTGCCTTCGAGTCGCTGTGTCTTGCTCGAGAACGGCATCGATCTGAACGATTTCCGTCGCACGCACACGATCGACGCGGCGAAACGGGCCCAGGGGATTCCGTCGCAACGATTTCTGATCGGCGCGGCCGGTCGGCTCTCGGCGGAGAAAGGGTTTGACCTGCTCATCCGGGCTGTTGATCGCTTGCTCACCTCGGGCCTTGATGTCGAACTCCGAATTGCCGGCGAGGGAAACGAGCAAGCCGCCTTGCAGAAGCTGATCGATGAACTCGGCCGCGGCGAGCGGATCCGCCTGCTCGGTTACTGTTCCGACCTTCGCCGACTTTACGAGGCGATGGACATTTTCGCTTTGAGCAGCCTCCGTGAAGGGCTCCCAAACGTCCTTCTCGAAGCGATGGCTCTCGAAGTGCCGGTGCTGGCCACGCGCGTCAACGGCGTGCCCCGGTTGGTTGAGGATCGCCGCAACGGCCGACTCGTCGAAAGCGGTTCGGTTGAAACGCTCGTTGAAGGTTTCCGCGAGATGTTCGTCGATCCCAGTGTGCGAACTCGTTACGCCCAGGCCGCCCGGCAAACTGTCGAAGATCGCTTCAGTTTCGGAACACGCATGGATAAGTTGCGGGTCGCCTACGACCAACTTCTCCGCGAGTCGGGGAGATCCTGAATATGTCCGAACCAGCCACCATGAGATGCCTCGTCACCGGCGCGGCCGGGTTTATCGGTTCCCATTTGTGCGAGCATCTGCTCGCGCTGGGCCACGATGTCAAGGGAGTCGATACGTTTATTCCGTACTATCCACGGCCGATGAAGGAACGCAATCTCGCTACCGCCCTTGAGCATCCGTCGTTCCGTTTCCATGAATGCGATCTCCGCCGCGATCCGCTCGACCCGCTCGTGGAATCAACGGACGTGATCTTTCATCTGGCGGCGATGCCGGGGCTCACGAAAAGCTGGAGCGATCTTGACGGCTATTGGACCTGCAACGTCCTCGCCACTCAGCGATTGCTGGAAGCATCGCGAGGGGCGAAGTTGCGTCGATTCGTCCTTGGTTCCACGTCATCGGTCTATGGCGGCTTCGCGTCGGGCGATGAAAATCTGCCGACCAAACCGATATCGCCTTACGGAATCACAAAACTCGCCGGCGAGCAAATGGCGCGGGCCTACGCCGTGGCCTTTGGTATCCCGGCAGTAACGCTGCGATTCTTTTCGGTCTACGGCCCGCGCCAACGGCCCGATATGGGCTACTTCAAGTTCATCGAAGCGTTGAAGACTGGGCAGCCGATCACGGTATTCGGCGACGGCAAGCAGATCCGTGGCAACACGTACGTCGATGACTGCGTGGCCGCGACCATCCGGGCGAGCCGCGCGGAACCGGGTGCGATTTTCAACGTCGGCGGCGGCGAAGCGGTCAGCGTTTGGGACGTCCTCGCCAAGCTCGAATCGATTAGCGGCCGTAAGTTCAAAGTTCACCAGGAACCGGCGCGTGCAGGCGATCAGCAACAGACGCTGGCGGACACGACACGGATTCGCCGAGAACTTGGCTGGGAACCAACGACGAGCCTTCATGAGGGTTTGACACGGCAGTGGCACTGGCAGTCTTCTTTGATTTTGAATTGAAAACATATGGTCTCATTCGCGAATCCGAATTCCGACATCTCGATCAAGCTGCTCAGCGGAGCGGCCCTGGCCGCCCGTTTCGACGCGTTGCGCGAATTCGCGCAACGCGGCCGGGTCGCGGCGCCGAGTGCCGATCCGGCGTGGCTGAACATCTTGAGGGAAGGGCTCGGACATGTCCCGTTCGCCTTTGAAGCATCCCGCCGAGGGGCAACGTGCGGGTGGTTGCCCCTCGCTTATGTTCGAAGTACCCTGTTCGGTCGCTATCTCGTGAGCTTGCCTTATTTGAACACGGGCGGCGTCCAGGCCGACGATCCGGCGGTCGCTCTGCGTCTGATTCATCACGCAGCTGACCTGGCACGCGAGATGCGAGTCAAGCATCTCGAACTCCGAAACGAACAACCGGTCGAGCATCCCTTACTCGACGCGGCGCGAACGAACAAAGTTCACATGCGATTGGCGTTGCCGTCGTTCCCTGGGCCAATGTGGGAGGAACTTCCCGCGAAAGTTCGCAATCAAGTTCGCAAGGGCGAGAAGGCCGGCCTAGTGGTGGAATGGGGCGGTGCCGAGCGGCTCGATGATTTTTATGACGTGTTCTCGCACAACATGCGTGACCTGGGGACGCCCGTTTACAGCCGGCAACTTTTCGCGGCGATCATCAAGCACTTCAACCAGGATGCGGAATTCTGTGTGATTCGACACGAAGGGAAAGCAATCGCGGCCGCTCTCTTGGTTCACGGCAAGGGGATCACCGAGGTGCCGAGCGCGTCGTCGCTTCGCGAGTTCAATTCGACCTGTGCCAACATGCTCATGTACTGGAATTTGATCGATCGGGCGATCCAACGCGGCCAATCGATATTCGATTTCGGCCGCTCGACACTGGAAGGCAACACTTTCCGCTTCAAGAAACAATGGGGAGCGTTGCCGGAGCCCGCCACCTGGCAATATCACTTGATCACGGGGAAAGCCCCCAGCCTGCGGCCCGACAACCCTCGATATCAGCGGCTCATCAAGATCTGGCAAAAGCTGCCGGTCCGTGTTACCCGTGTCATCGGCCCGCGCATTGTACGGGGGATTCCGTGATTCAGACACTTTCCGCTCCGCGTCAGGGGGTAGTTTCCGAATGCGATTGGCCCTGCCCTCTCTGCGGCGGCGATTCGGTTTGGCGCTTCGCGAAAGATGCCATCGGCATCCGCGATTGCCAGGAGTGTGGTCATCGTTTCGCCGAGTTGAAGGTGGAGCAAGACCACGCCAGCCGCCATTATGGTGACGACTACTTTCAAGGCGGCGGGGCAGGCTACTCGAATTATTTCAGCGAGGAGCGATTGCTCCGCGCTCACGGCCGGCGCTACGCTCGCTTGTTTCGACGCCACTCTCGGCCGGGCAAGATCCTCGATGTCGGCAGCGCCGCCGGCTTCATCCTGAACGGTTTCGCCGAGCGCGGCTGGCAATGTACCGGCATCGAGCCAAACGACCGGATGGCCGCGCACGCCCGGCAACAATTGGGTCTCGACGTTCGAACCGGCACGTTGGAATCGATCACGGAAGTGAACGCCTTCGATGCCGTGTCGATGATCCAGGTCGTCGCCCATTTCGCCGATCCGATGGCGGCGTTCGAAGCCGCGGCTCGGGCGACGAAGCCCGGCGGCGTCTGGTTGATCGAGACCTGGAATCTGGCGAGTGTCACCGCTCGCGTCTTCGGCCGTAACTGGCACGAATACAGTCCGCCGACCGTGCTTCACTGGTTCACGCCGCGAACGTTGAGCTTCGCCTTGTCCTGCTTTGGCATGCGGCGGGTGGCCATCGGCAAGCCCGCCAAGTGGCTCGACGGCGAACATGCCAAGGGACTCGTTCGACATAAGCTGGGCGTTTCGCACTTGGGCCGATTGGCCAAGGCGTGTCTCGGTCTCGTGCCCGATCGTCTGCCGATCCCATATCCATCTGAAGATCTTTTTTGGGCCGTCTTCCGCAAGGAATCCGCGCGATGATCCTCCCCATGACTGAAGCGAAAAACCCCCGCACGGTGCTGACGCTCTTCGGCACACGGCCGGAGATCATCAAGCTAGCGCCGGTGATTCGCCAGCTTGATCTCTATCCGAAGCGTTTCCGAACCGTGAACGTTTCGTCGGGCCAGCACACCGATCTGCTGGCACCGTTCGTGAAACTTTTCGCCGTGCGCGTCGATCACGACCTCGGCGTGTTGCGGCCGGGACAACCGCTGAGCCAGTTGTTCGCGCGTGTCTTGAGCGAATTCGACCCGATCCTCGTGAAGGAAAAGCCCGACATTGTCCTGGTTCAAGGCGACACGACGACGGCCGTGGCCGGGGCCCTGGCGGCGTTCCATCGTGGAATTCCCGTTGGCCATGTCGAGGCTGGGTTGCGCACGGACGATCCGCTTAATCCGTTTCCGGAAGAGACGAACCGCCGGCTGATCACACGGATTGCTCGCTATCACTTCGCGGCCACCAAACGGAATGTGCGGGCTCTCTGCCATGAGGGCGTTTCCCGCGAGGATATTTTTCTCACGGGCAACCCGGTAGTCGATGCCTTGCAGCACATTGGCACATCGATGGTCCGTTCGCCCGCGTTGGAAGCCGTGCTGGAGAAAACCACCGGCCTACGGCGGATCGCCCTGACGACGCATCGCCGTGAGAGCTTCGGCGGCGTGCTGGAAGGAAATCTACGCGTGCTCCGTGATTTCATCGAGTCGCATCCCGACGTCGCCCTGATCTTCCCGGTGCATCCGAACCCGATGGTCCGCGAGATGGCGGACGCCGTGCTCGGAAAATTGGAGCGCGTGCATTTGCTCGACCCGCTCGATTATCCCGACTTCATCGGCATGCTCTCGGAATCATGGCTGATCGTCTCGGATTCCGGTGGTGTGCAGGAGGAAGCACCCAGCCTTGGCAAGCCGTTGCTGGTGCTGCGTGAAACGACCGAGCGCCCCGAGGCCGTGGAGGCGGGAATCGCTCACCTGGTGACGACGCCCGATGAATTGCACACGATGCTCCACGAAGCCGACGCCGGTCGATTTGGATCGTCGCAGCGGGCGATCACCAATCCGTTCGGCCAGGGCGATAGCGGCCAACGGATTGTCCGCGTTTTACGTCGCCTGCTGGACCCGATCGACGTTTTCAGCCCGTGATCCCGGTACCAAATGCAGTTGAACCACAGAGACACAGAGGCACAGAGAAAAAAAGAATCGGAAGAAAGTGATCCGTTGCTTGATCGAAGAATCGTCTTGCTTCCTGCATTCTCTTGAAATGAAACAAATGGTTGTGTTCTTGCTCAGATTTTCTCTGTGTTTCTGTGTCTCTGTGGTTCAATCGTTTTCGTCTTTGTCTTCGATCTGTCCAGTTGGAACCCCTCTCCTTTTCGGACATTACCCTCATGACTTCCGAACCATCACCTAAACGCCACATCCTGACAGTGGCCCTGGAAGATTACTTCCAGGTCGGCGCGTTCAATAGCGTCATCCAGCGCGGCCAATGGTATCGCTTTGAAACTCGCCTTGAGAAAAACGCCGATCGTACGCTCGATCTCCTTGATCGCAACGGCATCAAGGCAACCTTTTTCGTTCTCGGCTGGATCGCGGACCGCTTCCCCGAACTGGTTCGCAAGGTCGCGGATCGCGGACATGAGATTGCCAGCAAGGGTTACTTCCATCGCGGCATCCGCCAGATGACGCCGGATGAATTCAAGGACGACTGCCTGCGATCTCGCGAAGCCTTGGAACGAGCCAGCGGCCAGCGAGTCGTCGGCTATCGTGTCGCCCATGAATGGTTCCACGAGCAAGATCTCTGGGCCCTCGATGCTCTCGCGGAACTTGGCTTCGAGTACGATTCGAGCATCGCCCCGATCGGCCGCACGTTCGCCAAGGAACCGTTCCGCCGTTATCTGCATCAGCATCGTTCCGGCGAGAAGACCATAACGGAATTACCGATTTCGACGGGCCGCATCCTCGGCATTCAGATGCCGATCGCGGGAGGCAATTACGTTCGCCAGCTACCGGCGATGTTGATCCGCCGGGCCGTCAGCAACTGGCACCAGAACGTCGAAGCGCCGCTCGTTGTCTACTTCCACGTCTGGGAACTCGATCCCGAACAACCCAAAATCATGGCGGGCGGTTGGTTGTCGCGGCTTCGGCATTACCGCAATCTCCACAAGATGGAAGGATACCTCGAGTACTTCTTCCAACGCTACTCGTTCACCGGCGCGGCCGATTATCTGGGCCTATCGCTGGAATCAGGCAAGGCTCTTGAACCGCTGCCAAATTCGAAGCCAACGTCCCGCATGTGGCAGACGGAAGGAGCGGTCGACTCGGACACTCCGAGCGGCCCGCGTACGCCGGTTTCCATCGTCATTCCATGTTACAACGAGGAACTGATACTCCCCTACCTCTCCAATACTTTGGAGAGCGTTGCGAAGGATCTTTCGAGCCGATTCGCGCCGACGTTTCATCTCGTCGATGACGGAAGCAAGGACAACACATGGGAGGGCATGCAGAAGACCTTCGGCGGCAAACCCGGATTTGAAATCCACCGGCACGCGGTCAATCAGGGAGTCGCGGCGGCAATCATGACTGGCTTGCGTCACACACGCACGGAAATCGCTTGCTCGATGGATTGCGACTGCACTTACGACCCGCACGAACTGGCGAACATGATTCCGAAGCTGGAGCCGGGTGTCGATCTCGTCACGGCCTCACCCTATCACCCCGAAGGGCAGGTTCGCAACGTACCGGGCTGGCGGTTGAAACTCTCCAAGTCCGCATCCTGGCTCTACCGGCGCGTTCTGCGGCAAAAGCTCTACACCTACACGAGTTGCTTCCGCGTCTACCGCCGGAGTTCGGTAGTCGATCTGCCGATCCGCGAGAACGGCTACCTCGGCATCGCGGAAATGCTCGGCCGGCTCGATCTGCAAGGCTCGAGAATCGTTGAGTACCCCGCCACGCTCGAAGTTCGCATGCTCGGCCGTTCGAAGATGAAAACCCTGCGCACGATCTTCGGCCACTTGCGGCTGATGACCCGATTGTTCGGCATCCGCATCCGCCGCTGGTGGACTAAGGAGCCCGAGGCTCCCTCGACACGGACGGAGCCGCCGCCCGTCGACAAGGAACACGCGATTTCAACCGAGCCCGAAGCGCTAGCAAGGGAGAACGCATTCCCTTGCTAGCGCTTCGGGCTCGGTTGAAGCGGTACCACCTATTTCTCATTAATTATTCTTCATCACCCTTGAAGAGGCCTTTTGCATGAACATGGTCCACAAACCCATACCTCCCTTAGTCCTTCCTTCCGATCAAGACGCCAGTGGCCGTACGCTGGGCGACGAAGAGATCACGCTGGTGGCCGAGGCCATCCGCAGCGGCACGCTCACTTGCACCAAGGGAAAGTTCACCCGCGAGTTCGAGACACGCTTTGCCACGCTGATCGGCATCGGCCACGCGCACGCTTGCTCGTCGGGCTCGGCGGCGATCCATGCCGCCATCGCGGCCATCGACCCCGAACCCGGCGATGAGATTATCACCTCCGGCATCACCGACATGGGTGCTTTGACGCCGATCCTTTATCAAGGGGCGATCCCGGTCTTTGCCGACGTCGATGCCCGCACTGGCAACCTGACGGCCGCGAGCATCGCCGAGCGGTTGAGTCCGAAGACCAAGGCGATTATCGTTACCCATCTCTTTGGCAATCCCTGCGATATGACTGCCATCGGCGAACTGGCCCGTTCGCGAGACATTCCCGTCATCGAGGATTGTGCCCAGGCCTTCTTCGCCCAGCACCGCAATCAGGCGATCGGCTCTTTCGGCACGCTTGGCTGTTTCAGCTTGCAACAAGGCAAGCACATCACAACGGGCGAAGGGGGCATTGTCGTCAGCAACGACGCCGCCCTTGCCCGCCGAGTCTATCTGTTCAATAACAAGGCGTGGGGCTACGGCGACCCGAGCCCCGACCATTACTTCCTCGCTCTCAATTATCGGATGAGCGAACTCCAGGGGGCCTGTGCCCTGGGCCAGTTACCCAAGCTGGAAGACGTTGTTCAGAAACGCGTCGAGTCCGCGCAGAAACTGACAGCGAGCCTGCAAGGCATTCCCGGCGTGGAAACGCCCTTCGTCGCATCGACCGATAAACATGTGTTCTGGAAGTACTGTCTAAACATCGACCAGGCGATCATTACCGGCGGAGCGGTGGGCATGGGTAAGGTGCTGAAGGAAGTGGGGATCGCCTCCGCCCCACGGTACATCCAGAAACCAGCGTTCCGGTGCGAAGTCATCGCCAAGCAGCGTACGTTCGGCAAGAGCCGTTGGCCATTCACGCTGGCCCGGCCCGAAGCGATCGACTACGATGCGGCGAAATTCCCGGGGACGTTCACGTACCTCGAACGAGTCTTGGTCCTACCCTGGAATGAACGCTACACGGAGGAGCATCTCGATTTTCTCGCCAGTGCGATTCGCGGCGCGGCCTTGCGACTGGCGGAAGGGAATGGTGCCTGATGGAACCGGTCAAGTTCGCGTTAGTCGGGGCGGGCGGGATCGCGCAAAGTTACGCCCAGGCCTTCGAAGGAAAGACGCTCGCGAAGCTGGCGGCCGTCGTCGATGTCCGGCCCGAGGCCGCCAAGGCGATGGCCGAGCGTGCGGTCTGCCCTGCGTACACTTCGTTCGAGGCCCTGCTGCAATCGGGCCCGGCACTTGAGGCGGCGATCATCTGCACGCCGCCGAACACGCACGAAGAAATCGCCCTGGCGTTCCTGAAACATGGCTGCCATGTGCTCTGCGAGAAGCCGTTCACGCTCGATTCGCAAAGTGCCCGCCGAATGATCGATGCAGCAAACCGGGCCGGGCTGATGCTGACGATGGCCTCGAAGTTTCGCTACGTCGAAGACGTGATCAAGGCCAAGAGCATCGTGGCGTCGGGTATCCTGGGCGAGATCATTCTGTTCGAAAATGCTTTCACGTCGCGGGTCGATATGGCCTCGCGATGGAACTCGAATCCCGCCATCAGCGGCGGCGGCGTGCTCATCGACAACGGTACGCATTCAGTCGACCTGATGCGTTATTTCCTGGGTCCGCTCTCCGACGTCCATGCTGTCGAAGGGAAACGGGTGCAGGGTCTATCAGTCGAGGATACGGCCCGCTTGTTCGTCCACAGCGAAGCGGGCGTGATGGGGAGTGTCGATCTTTCCTGGAGTATCAACAAGGAACTCGATAGCTATCTGAATATCTTCGGCTCGCAGGGGACGGTGTTCGTCGGCTGGAAAGAATCGAAATACCGCCAGCAATCGGGCCGTGATTGGGTCGTCTTCGGCAAGGGCTACAATAAAGTACAGGCCTTCCGCGACCAACTAGGCAACTTCGCCCGGGCGATCCGCCAGCACGAGCCGTTGCTGATTACCGCCGAGGATGCTCTCGCGTCCGTGGAAGCAATCGAGGCGGCGTATCGGTCGCTGCGCGATTCGGCGTGGACGCGGGTTGTGTGAAATGCATAAGGCGAGTCGGNCCGGCCGCTCACGCGAGCCGGCTCGCCATTAAACTAGGACCCCCAATGACCATCCACGATTTCGAAGCCCGCACCATCGAAGGCAAGACACTGAAGCTCGACACTTTCAAGGGTAAGGTCGTCTTGATCGTCAACGTCGCCAGCCGTTGTACGCTCACGAGGCAGTATGCCGGGTTGGAAGATCTCTACCAGCGCTGGAAGGACAAGGGATTCGTGATACTCGGTTTTCCCTGCAACCAATTCGGCCATCAGGAACCAGGCGACGAGGCGGCGATCAAAAGTTTCTGTTCCCTGAAATATAGCGTTAGTTTCCCAATGTTCGCGAAGATCGATGTCAACGGCAAGGACACGCACCCGCTCTACCAGTTTCTGAAAACTGAAAAGCGCGGCACGTTCTGGACGAAATCGATCAAGTGGAATTTCACAAAGTTCCTGGTCGATCGAGACGGCAAAGTACTCAGACGATTCGGGCCGGGGACGGGCAGTCGAGGAATCGAACGGCATTTGGCGTCGATCTTGTAGTCCGGTTGCTCCGCAACCGGTTTGTGGCTTCAACGAAATTTCGACCGGTTGCGGAGCAACCGGACTACTTCCAGATTCATTTCATGCCTCCCAGAATCCATCCCACCGCGATCATCGAGGACGGTGTCACGTTCGGTACCGGCACGTCCGTGTGGGATAACGTTCACATCCGCCGCGACACGTCGATCGGCGACGAGTGCATCATCGGGGAGAAGACGTATATCGCCTATGGGGTTCGCATCGGCCATCGCGTGAAGATCAATGCGTTTGTCTATATCTGCACGGCCGTGACGATCGAAGATGGCGTGATGATCTCGGCAGGGACAATCTTCACCAACGATCGCTTTCCAAGGGCGACCACGCCTGATTTGAAAAGCTTGCGGTCCTCCGATCCCGACGAACACACGCTGCCAACCATGGTTCGTGAAGGGGCGACCATCGGGGCTGGCTGCACGATCGGCAACGATCTGGCCATCGGCCGCTTCGCGATGATCGGCATGGGTTCGCTAGTTACCAAGTCGATCCCTGACTTCGCCCTGGCTCTTGGCCATCCCGCGGTGCCAATCGGGGTGGTCTGCCGTTGCGGACAATTGCTGCTGCGCCATGAACCGAATCGGCTTCCCGAGCGCGATGGCGTAGCCTGTTCGGCGTGTGCTCGAATCTACGATCTTCGCGGCGGCGTCGTATTGGAACGGGTGAACAGATGACGGACGAGTATTGGGGCATCGTCGGCGGCGGGATGCTTGGCCTGATGCTCGCCCGCCGGCTGCGCGAGCAAGGCAAGCGCGTCACGATCCTCGAAGGGGCGGGGCAGATAGGTGGGCTAGCAAGTGCCTGGCAGCTAGCAGATGTCACCTGGGATCGCCACTATCACGTCATCCTGATGTCTGACTCGCACACTGTTGGTCTCGTCGAGGAACTCGGACTCGAGGCGGAATTGCGCTGGGTCGAAACTAAGACCGGTTTCTATACCGATGGCCGGCTCGTCTCCATGTCGAATTCGCTCGAGTTTCTCAGATTCCCGCTGCTTGGCCTGTTCAATAAGTTTCGCTTGGCCCTGACCATCATCAAAGCGTCGCGGATCAAGGACTGGCATTATCTCGAAGAAATCCTGGTCTCCGATTGGCTGCGCAAGTGGTCGGGCCGAAAGACGTTCGAAAAAATTTGGCTTCCCTTGTTGAAGGCTAAGCTCGGCGAAAGTTACACCATTGCGTCGGCCGCGTTCATCTGGGCAATCATCGCCCGCATGTATGCCGCCCGGCGTTCCGGACTCAAAAAGGAGATGTTCGGCTACGTTCATGGCGGTTACGCGAAGATTCTGGAACGATTTGCGGAGCGGTTGACCCGGGACGGGGTAAGCATTCGCTTGAACCAACCCGTTCGCGAGATCAAGGCCGCCGATTCGGGTGTTCAAGTTGAAACGGCCGACGACGCGCTTGCCTTCGACTGGCGCACCATCCTGCATCCCGACGACATGCCGCGGATCGTGCAGGAAAGTATCGATGGCGAAGC